>CAZJLG010000007.1:0-19181 GCA_964546665.1 uncultured Candidatus Bathyarchaeia archaeon | reverse complement strand
GCGGGAAGCGTGGAGATTTGGAGCGACGAAGACACTGCCGAGTGCGACATCTGCGGCAAAATAGTGAGCAGACCCGAAAAAGAGGCTTCATGTCTAGACTGGTGCGAATTCGCAGACAAATGCAGAGAAATAATCAACCGCAAAAAACAGCAATAATAGCAAGCCTTTATGCTTCCACGTTTTCCAGAAAAAATACTGTTTTCAACAATGTACCTCTATTAGGAGTCTAATATGTTCAGGGGCGTGGCAGCAAGTTACGTTCTTGCTTGGAAAACAGAAAAAACCATTTTTTCAACATGAAGTATTCTTAATCTCCTAATATGCTCGGGGATGTGCCCGGTTGGTGTGTTGGAGGCGTGAAAAAGGTTTTTAGATTTTTCTTTTGTCTTGGACTTTTCTGAAGTTGCCGTGTTTTGGGCATTTGTATAGTCCTATAGTTAGTTGGAGTCGTTGTCCTTGTTTGTCTGGTCGTCCTGCCATCTTCCAGGTTTTTGTTGGTTCGTATGCTTCGCCGCATTTGGGGCATTTGGCTGTGATGGTGCTTGTTATCATGTAGTACATTCGGGTTCCGACGACTTTCATTTTGATGCTTTTTCGTCTTACCAGGTCGTGGAGGAGGGTTGTGAAGTCTGCTATGGCGAAGGTTGACATTCTGCTGATTTCTGGGGTGCTGAAGTCTGTGTGGTAGTGGATTCCGCCCATTATTTCTTGTGAGGTGAAGGCTCCTGTTTTGCGTTCGTTCAGGAAGGCGATTATTTCTTCTTCTACTTTGTTGTGGAGTTTTCCTTTTTCAAATTTCTGTTTTGCTATGGGCATGGGTTTTCCCTGTTGTGTTGTTGTTTGATGCTTTTTTGTTTTGAAATCGAGTTTTTTGTTGGTGTATACATTAACTGTTAACTTATGTATTAAGTCTTATGGCTTAATAATTGAGATTAGTTATAAAAACCCACCCCGCAACCGCAAAAGATAAAATAGACGAGACGGCTCTATACGAACCTGCGAGGACAAAACAAGATGCCAGTAGAAATCTTTGACGTTGACGAATTCATAAAGATTGCAGAGCGGGCAGAATACTGCAACATAAAACGGCTAGAAAGAGAAGTCAAACTGAAACTTCGAACCCCCAAAAGCCTCTTCACACTAAAAGTCAACCCCACAAAAGCCGAAGAAATAGTCAAAAAACTAAGCTGCGAAATACGCGAAATCTAACGATTTTGAAAGTAACGCCTGCGTTTACGTTCGTTTGTTGTTTTGTTGGCGGTTTTTTAAGCGGCTGATTAGCTTTTAGCTTGCAGGATTTTTGCGCTTATTATCCAAAGCGTTACTGCTGCAGCTATTTCCGCTATGTCGGCTATGATGTAAAACGCTATTGCCGCGACGGGTTCCGAGCTTCCGGTGTACATGTAGCTGGTCAAGTAGGCTAAAGGCATAAAAAATAAGGCTACGCCCATTAGAGCCAGAAAATAACCGACAACCCTCATTTTTGACAGTGTCTCGATCACGCTTTTCAACTCTCCAATTTAATCCACAGTTATACTAAAAGTTGTTTTAACTTAAGAAACTTTGGTTCAGACCCTTCTGTAATGGCAAGTTTTGAATGCCTATCATTGATTTTTGCTTCCAATCATACTTGGGAGCCAAAATTTTAGCAAGCCTCCAGCCATGCATTGAATAAGAGATAAGTGAAAGTTTAACATGTTGTTATTTGATGCTGTAATGAAGAGAACTATATTGGCGCCCACATTCATGTTGGCATTGTTATTTTCATTATTAATTGGGACACAAATTTTTGATGTGGCTTATGGAAATTTTGTTCCAACATCTCCAGACAACATCCCACCAATAATCTCAATCATTTCTCCTACAAACAGGACATACGAAAACGATGTCTTACTGCATCTCGACATAAGCACAGTAGCCTACTACCAGCGGGTCAATTATGTTGAATACACTTTAGATGACCAAAAGCATCTTGTTTACAGTGAAGAAATCAAAGATTTAAACTGGTCAACAATCCTTGAAGGACTTTCTGAAGGACCACACAGCCTAAAAGTTGCGGCATCTTGTAAAAGCTACTATGCCACCTCAACAAGTGGTGGAACTCTTTACTATCGCACATATGACGCAAATTCTGATATACTCACTTTTACTGTTGTTTATCCACCAGAAGTCTTTATTTTATCACTTGAAAACAAAACCTACAACACAAACAACATCCCCCTAAACTTTGAAGTTAATGAACCAGTTTCCAAAATAGAATACTGCCTAGACGGACAAGAAAACATTACCATTGAAGGAAATGTGACTTTAACTGGATTAAACAACGGACCGCACAATGTTACAATCTACGCCACAGATGCAGATGGTCACATTGGCCTTTCTGAAACAGTATACTTCATCACAGATACCTTCCCAACAACCTTAGTCTTAGCTTCCGTAGCAACTATTGCTATTGTTGGCTCAGCCCTACTCGTATACTTCATTAAACGAAAACGCCAAGCATGAGAGCATGAAGGAACTTTTTATGCCGAGTTGGGTGCCAGCACTGGCGGGTAACTGTCAGAATGAAACTCGATGTGCAGCAGATACAAAAGCCCAAGAACCGTGGTGTGCCAGCTCTTGTCTGCTTCTCCCCAGCTCCCATCCTCAGCTTGGCTGGCTATGACACAATCAAAAAAGGAATCATCAACCAGTTCGCCCTGCCCAGCCAAACAAAGAAACGCCGCAGCCTCCATCTCTATATCGGTCACCGTGGAGTCAGTGTTGATCAGCGCAGCGTTAGCTTGATACATATCCTCTACGAAACCCTCTGGAAGCTCGACTGTGCCGCCGTTTTCCTGAATCCAAATCCACGCTAAAAGCACATGCGTCAACTGGTAACCCCCATTACTCACTCCCTCTTCAAGAAGCGTGGAGTAGTTAGCGGGGAAATCCATCCGATCACAGTATAGTGCAGGAAGGGTGATGACGTCAACTTCATTTGTCACCCTCTTCAGTTCCCCCTCGTTTATGCTGCTGTTGTAGTCTGCCACGCGACGAAACATGCGCACATACGACTTGTCCGGGAACCAGTACAGCAACTGGTCAAACTGCTCCAAGGCGCCACTAAACTCCGATATTCCAAAGCGCCGATGCATCACATCAAGCCACAGCATAGCCTCCGGCTCAGTTGATGTCCTGAAATAATTGATTGCATTCAACACAGGCGCTGAATAATTCTGCTGAATCAGAGGAGGGGGAGGAGTTGTGCCAGTTCCGTTTGTCTCAGTCTCGGGTGTAGGCTCCGTCTCTGGTTCAGTTTCCGGAGTTGTGTCTGTCTCATTTGTCTCAAGTTCATTTGCTTCATCTTCAAGTGCAGGAGACGCTTCAACCACAGTTGGCTCAGGCCATTTTGGTTCAGCCTCAGATTCAGGAACAGCTTCAGCCTCAGCTGGCTCAGATTCTGTCGTCTCAGCTTCAGGCTGTGTTGGCTCTAAAACATACACCGATTCTTCACTGCTATCTTGATTGGTTGCATTAAAATTTGGGAAACCTCCCAAAACAACCGAAAATATTAGAACCAAACCAAGAATTCCCAGCATAAATTTCTGCATTTTCACTCGTTTTGTAGTGCCCGCAAACGCTTTAAAAACTTGCGGCATTCCCGCTCTTGCTGGTCTAAACGTCAGATATATCGCGTTTTGGAATATGTCTAGGCAAGCAGTAAAGAGTATATATCTTCTTCAGAGACCCAAAATCTAGGTGATAACCGATGTCTGCGCAAAGGCTCTCAAACAAAGAGTTTCAGGTATTTCTGCATGCACTATTTGATGATGACCGCCTGAAAATAAAATACCAAAACCCTGACGCCTGGAGAGGCTACTAACACCCATCAACAAATTCCAGCAAGCAGAATCTGTTTTGGGCTCAAAAATCCCTTGGTTAGTGCAGCTATTGCACCTTATGTGCCATGAAACTGTCCAGTCTGTCAAAGCTTTTTTCAAGAGTTTCTATGGGCGGCAAGAACACTCCTCTGAAGTGCCCAGAGCCGTAGGCGGATCCGAATCCTGAGCCATGAACAAAGACTATGCCCGTATTCTCCAGCAAATCGCGAACAAAATCCATATCGTTCTTCCATCGTGAGCCGATTCCGTCAACTTTGGGGAAGAAATAGAATGCCCCCTTAGGTTCTGCGCAGCTGATTCCCTCTATCTCGTTGAGGCACTTGTTGGAGTAGTCTCTCCGTTTCCGCAACTTCTCAACCATACGTGCTATGTGGTCTTGTGGTCCCTTCAAGGCTTCCACAGCCGCCATCTGAACTGGAGTATTAGCGGAAAGCCGTATTCTCGCCTCTTTTGTGACATGCTCCCGCAGTTCCTCTAACAGTTTTTTGTCCTGTCCAGTGAAGTACATGTAGCCCAGCCTCCAGCCCGTCATAAGATAGACTTTTGAGAAGCCGTTAAGCCCGATAACAGGCACATCCTTGGCTACGTTAGCTGTGCTCACAAGCTCGTCATAGGCGATTTGGTCATAAATCTCGTCAGAAATCACGGGAATGCCGTATTCTCCCGCCAAGTCAGTCATCGCCTTAACAACCTTCCTGTCATAGAGTGCCCCGCAGGGGTTGTTGGGGTTTATAATAACCATTGCCCTTGTTGAACCATTTATTTTTGCTCTAACATCATCTAGGTCAGGCTGCCACCCATCCTCCTCAGAGGTCCTGTATTGGACAGCTTTGCCGCCAAAGAATTCCGTGTAAGAAATGTAAGGAGGATACGCTGGTCCAGGCACCAGAATCTCTGACCCATCATCAACCAAAGCGCCCAAGACCATCTGAATAGCCTCAGAAACGCCGTTGGAAATTATCACATTTTCGGGCAGAACGTCGATATCGCCAACCCTTTTCTCCTTTTCGCAGATTGCCTCTCTCAGCTCAGGAACTCCCTCGGAGGGAGAGTAGCTGTTGAAGCCCTCCTTCACTGCCTGAATCAGTGCAGCTTTGACGTTTTCAGGGGTTTCGAAGTCAAAAAGCAGGGGGTCTCCAATGTTAAGGTAGATTATGTCTCTTCCCTGTTTTTCCAGTTTTCTGGCGTGGCCTACAACATCGCGAATTGCGTATTCAAGATTCTGCACTCTTGCGGTGATATTCAAAGCCATGACCACAACACGATAAACATTCTAACATAAAACCCTTTCACTTTTGTTAACTTCAACTTGTATTATTCTAAAAAGAAGAAAGTACACTGCTTCGTTAATACAATTCTTTTTTGCTTTCCAGAATAAAATTTTTGATTCTTTGATAGCGCTCTATTATTTTTCTGCTCGAATCATGCAAATTCACATTTTTTCCATCGAAGTAGCATACATATCTCACTTCTTTTCGTGGTTTGGCAACTCCCTCTGTTTTTATTAAGAAAACTTTGTGAACAGTTTTGAAGAAACCACCTTTCACGTCCTTATGAATTCCCTTACCCGCATACTCAAAAAGGTAAACACAATCTATAGCCTTTAGACCAGTTTCTTCTCCTAGCTCACGTATTGCAGCCTTTCTTCGGCTTTCACCTTTTTTTGCACTGCCTCCTGGCAAAGAATATCTGTTCCCGCTCTTACTGACTACCAGAATCCCTTCCGGAGAGTCAACAATTGCTGTTCCTCTTCGCCTAAACTGAACCATTTCTTTTTCTCACTTATATTAAAAATCACTCAAAACTTGTTTTAACTTTTTTCGGCGAAGTAAGCATGTACATTATGTTCTTACATGTTTCATGGGGCGTTCTACTGTTGACTATTCTCAAAGCCTATTTTTCGTATATTACAAGCACTGACAATAGTGTTGCTCACAAAATACTATCTATACTGTGAAGGTTTCTCCCGTTTTTGGCGCTACAGCATCAAGTCCAACTTCGGTTTTTATCCATTCAGCAAACATTTCGCAGTTTGCTTCTTCTCCATGCACCACAAAGACTTTCGGGTTTCCCTTCAGGTCCTTGACGGCAGCTCTAAGTTCGTTGGCTCCGCTGTGAGACGAGAAATCAAAACGTTTCACCTGAGCCTTCACATTCTGAACTTTTCCATCAATGACACATTTTCCCTCATCCAGCAGCTCCCGCCCAGGAGTTCCAGGAATCTGGTATCCAACAAGGAAAACGCCGTTCTTGCTCTTTTTTCCAACCCTCTGAATGTAGAACGCGGCGGGTCCGCCCTTCAGCATCCCTGCAGGAGAAATGATTGCCCCAGACCTTTTGGCTATTTTTCTGCGGTCCTTCCATCCATCCACCCAAGCCGCAGAGTGAAGAGCTTTCTCGAACAGGTCAGGGTCACGCATGTAGGATACCTGATTCATCATTATTCGATTAGCCTCACGAGCCATGCCGTCCATGGCAACTGGATACTCGAAGTGGTTGGCGGCTAGGACACAGGCGATTTCTTGTGACCTTCCAACGCTGAAGGCTGGAATCAGAACAGTTCCTCCGTTTTGGACGATGCCGTTCACATCTTCCATGAACTCTTTTTCCAGCTCTTTTCTGTCAGGGTGAACCACGCTGGCGTAGGTGCTCTCTATGATTATGGCGTCGAGTTCTCCGTAGTCTCGGTCTGCGCCGGAAAGAAGCTGGGTGTCATTTGAGTTGTAGTCGCCAGTGTAAACAATTCGTTTTCCATCAGCCTCTATCAAGACTTGAGCGCCTCCTGGCAGATGCCCCGAGTTCAGAAGCTGAAATTTCATGTCTCCTATTGTCTGCTCTTTTCTGAAGTCAAGGTGGACACTGCTTCGCATCATGGTCTGCAATTCTAGGTACTCAAAGGAGAGGAAAAAGCTTGACAGGCGGATAAAGTCGGAGATCAGAGGCTTAGCTAAATCAAACGTTAGTTGTGTTCCGTACACGGGTTTCTTTCCATGAATATGAAAGAGGGGAATGCCGCCTGAATGGTCTAGGTGGCTGTGAGTTAGAACGATTGCGTCCACGTCTTTTGGTGGAACATGCATGGGAAAGCCAGGTTCATCACCTAGCATAACGCCGTAGTCAAGGAGCAGCTGATTTTTTTCAGACTTGACTGTAATTGCTGCTCTCCCGACTTCTCGTGCGCTTCCAAGAAAACTGATTTTTGGGATTATTTTCATCCTCCGTTATGTATTGTTAAATGCGATATTAACTGGTTTAATTACACGCTATCATTTAAACAGTAACTTTCTTTGACACAGTTACTTTTTGTAAGCGGCCCCAAGATATACGTTATGGCGACCTTACTGCTTCCTGTATCACATCTGTAAGACTTTCTGCAGTGCTTTTAGCCCACGGGTCCCTTTCATGCAACGCTGTGAAGGGAATTTGCTTCTTTTTGCAAGCCCGTCTACATGCCGCCAAAATCTTTCCCCTCCAAACTTTTGGGTCTCGAAGCAGAATAACCCGACTATAGTCTGTGTTTTTGATGTAGTCTGCAGCCTGATTCGCAACGTAAATTATTGTTTCAGTGTCAAGGGGAGACGCAATTTCGTTTTGTGACAGAGGGTAAACGTCATCAAGTTCCGTGGGTATTATGCCAAAGGGTGCAGCGTAGGTGCAAACGTGAAGCATGTCGGTGTCGTTACCTAATTTTTGTCGAATCAGATTCATGACTGTCCTGTGTTCCTTTGAAGTGTGGAAGGGTTTGGTTCCCGTTTGCGGCAGCAGAAGAAGTGTGGTGGCTTTTGGTGGCGGAGAATATCTGTCCAGAAGACGCTTTCTGTAATGAACAACCTCGGGGCGGGCTAGCCCCACTGAACTGAAGAAGAATATTCCGCTTCTTTTGGTGACGGGGCTCTGTTTCTCCATGTATTCGCTATATTTTGTCACTCTCTTTAGCGCTTGAAGAAGCGACGGATGCCCATGAGCTCTCTGTTCCATGTGCTCCCACAGCCGCCCCTCAACTATAGCCTCTTTTATGGTCCTCAACTCGCAGAAACTAACATGAAGATTATGCTCCGCAAGCAGCTTCATCCGCTCCTCCTTCGGCAGATCTCGCATAGTCTCTGGGTCTGTTCTGTTACAAACAGGGCATGAACAGGGGAAATACTGCATTTCTTCCAGTCTTGTGGTGCCTGATTCTGTCAGGTAGCGGTCTTGGCGGGCGAAGAGGGCGTATGCGGCTGAGTCGAACATGTCGCATCCTAAGGAAACTGCCAAAGCAAACATGAAGGGGTGACCTGCGCCGAAGAGGTGAAGAGGACGGTCTGGAGGCAGATTCATTTTCGCGGTTGCCATCATGTCAACAAGCGTGTCAAACTTGTACTGCTCCATCACCGGGGTTGGGCTACCCAAAGCGTGAATCTGGAAAGGCAGTTTTCCCATCTCTTTTGCTGATTTGGCGACGAGGTCAAGGTATTGTCCGCCCTGAACTGGACCCACCCACGCCAAGTCGCTGCGGGTCTTCATCTTTTTTAGTGCTTTTGCGCGTTTGATTGTCTCCTTCACGGTGTATTGGGCATACTTTTTGGGGACTCCCCATCCTGTGGGAATGTCCAGTATGGTGGCGATGTCCGTGTCTATTGCCTCTTGGAACTCCACAATCTCCTTTGGGCTGGTTTCTACGCCCTTGTAGATGAGAAGCTGATAGGCGCCGGAGTCGGTCATGATTGAGCCGTTGAAGTTCAAGAATTTATGTAATCCCTGTTCGCTTGCGGTTTCTTTGAAGTTCCGCTGTATTATGTAGGCGTTGGTTATGAGGGCTCGGCAGTCAAACCTTGCCTCCAAGGTTTCTGGAAGGATTGTTTGAAGGTTAGGATTTATCACTGGAAGCAGCAGCGGCGTCTCAGCGGCTCCACTTTTGGTTTCCAGTCTGCCTATTCTTGCCATCAAGTCTCTGTTTGCTATTTCAAAGGACATCGAGTAACCGCCAAGCCTGTTGTATTGAAACCTGTCTGTTCGGTGGGATATTTATATGATTTTATGGCAAAAACGGATGCTTGTTGAAGGAACATGACTGTGCTGCTGTGGTTACTGCTTGGTTTCCCTGTAGGTCGGCAACCTGACCAAATGTATGGTTACTGCGATTGCCACAGCAAACAGAATCAATTGGATTATCAGCCATTTTTGCAACATAAAATATGCTGAGCAACCTATTGTTATCCACAAGAAAGCCACTGCCAGAATCTTTGTTTTGCGGGGGACGCCTTTTCCTTCCCTGTATCTTCTGATGTAGTCCCCAAAATATTTGTTAGTCAGAATCCATCTGGTCATCCGCTTAGAGCTTCTGAAGTAACAAGCCAAAGCCAGCAACAAAAACGGCGTAGTCGGCAAAACAGGTATCACTATTCCTATGGCTCCTAGCGCCAGAGAGAAAGTGCCGGCACTAAAAAAGAATGCTCGAACAATTTTTTGGCCTGTGCTAGTTTCTTCGTTTAATTTTTCTTCCTGCTCCATTGCGTAACCCTTTCTTTGAAACCATCAATGCTGCGGCTTTGCCCTAAACAATCGATTTATATCGAAAGGGCGTCTCTTAATTGTGCTGGTTTCGCTGAAGGTTAATGGATATGGTATGCAAAATTCAAGTATACGAAAAACCGGTCTTAAAGGACCCCGTGCTGATTGAGGGATTACCCGGCATCGGCTTCGTCGCCAACATCGCGGCTCTGCATCTTATCCAAGACTTGAATGCGACACTCTTCGCAGAAATTCAGTCCTCTTCCTTTCAGGACCTTGCCATGTCCACGGGCGATGGGGGAACATACTTTCCAACAAATCAGCTCTACTACCATAAAGGAAAGGATGGCGAAAGAGACCTCCTCATTCTCTACGGCAACACCCAAGCCCTCACAACGGTTGGACAGTATGAACTCTGCGGAAAAATTTTGGACATAAGCCAACAACTTGGATGCAAACACGTCCTAACCATAGGCGGACTAAAAAAAGAAGAAAGAATAGAAAAACCAGACCTCTACTGCACAGCCTCAGACAAAGAAACACTGCAGGAAGCGCTGGACCTCGGCGCCAAAATCATGAAAGGGCACATTTTTGGGGTAGCAGGACTTCTTGTCGGATTATGCAAACTGCGGAACATGAAGGGTCTCTGCCTCTTAGCTGAGACAGGCGGCTTGTATCCCGATGTAGTGGCTACGCAGAAGGTGCTTAATGTTCTCTGCAAAATGCTAAATCTCAAAACAGACATGAAGCGCTTAAGCGGTGCTGCAGAAGAAACAGGTAAAATACTCAAGTCTTTCGGCGTTGTTTCTCCTTCTTCAATAGAAAAAAAGGATCGGGAAGCGGATTTCCGCTGGTTTATTTAGATGCTGCTTCTTTAGCGAAGAGATCGTAGACTCGTTGTGCTCGTTCGGCTATTGGACCTGAACCTTCTACCACGCCTTTGTCGGTTACTTTGATTTTTTCCATGACCCAGATGAAGCCTTTGTCCTCGTAGAGTTTAATCATTGTTGGGAAGACTTTTTCGAGGCGTTCAGACAGTGCCTTCAAGTCGAAGGGTTTTTCTATGGTGAAGATTTCTGCGACTGTGCTGCCGTTCAGAAATATTTTGTGTGTTTGTGTGCCTTTTTCGTCTTTAGCGTCTGTTAGTGCGAGGGTCAGGCTGTCGGGGTCTATGCCTGACAGGGTTCCGATATATTTTTTTTCATTAACTGTGATGACCATGACTGTTTTGTCAACGAGTGCACCTACTTCTCCGAAGAACTTTCTTTTAGCTACTGACATCTATACACCTAGCCACTAACATGGAAAGAGCAGAACTTATTTATTTCTACAAAAAACATCCAAGTCTAAGGTTTTATCGGTCACTTTTCATCAGTTTCTTCATTAGCTGCTGCTTGCTTTCGGAAGAAACAGCTATCCTGTTCTTTGTCTTCACGTAGCTGTTCTTGTTCACTAGGATGATTGTTTCTGGCTCCAAGTCGCTCTGTAGGTCAACGTTGGGTCCTACCATGCTTTGGGGACCGATTTTTACTCCAGGTTCGAGGCAGGAGTTTATTCCTGTTTTGCAGTTGTCTCCGATTATGGCGCCCAGCTTGTTTGTGCCCGAATCCACCCGCCTGTCGCCTACCCAAACTGAGACGTTCTTTTCGTCGAAGCGGAAGTTTGCGGTTATTGTTCCTGCGCCGAAGAGGCAGTTGTCTGCGATTATGGAGTCGCCGATGTAGTTGGTGTGGAACCAGCAGTCGTCGCCGACAAGAGAATGCTTGATTTCAGTTGAATACCCGACAACACAGCCTCTGCCCAAAGACGTGTAGTCGCGGACCAAACTGTTGTTTCCAACAACACTGTTTTCGCCAATGTAGCATGGTCCCTTCACGCAGGCGTTCTCAAACACTTTCGCTCCTTTGGCTAACCAGACGTTTCCTTCAACTGTTGCCCGCTCAGAAAGTTTCACGTCCTCCTCGATTGTCTGCCTTGTCAGTTTTTTGTCCATGAGATGACGGTTTATCGTGAAAAGGTCCCATGGATACTTGTAACCTGCAAAAAATCCGTCATAGCTCACAGCTTTGACAACATTACTGTCCTTGATGAAACTTAGTATCGCATCCTCGTACTGGTGGTCTGACACAGGAATTTTCTTGTAGTAATCAAAAATCTGTTTGGTTAAAACGTAGACACCAACAACAGCCAAGTTGCTTGGCTCCTTGCCCTTCGGAGGCTTCTCCACAAAATCGGTTACCTTTTCGTCCTCAACTCTGATTATCCCAAACTTCCACGTTTCCTTTACAGGCTTGCAGGAAAGAACTATCTCAGCGTCCCCTTCCCTGAATTGCTCGCTCATCCTCTGTATCAGCGAAGCCTCGAAAACGTCATCAGCATTGACAACGAAAAAGTTGTCTTCCGCCAGCTCCTCTGCGGTTTTGAGGGCATCTGCCATACCCAAAGACTGTTCCTGAACCGTGTATTCTATGTTGACGCCCAGCTTGCCGCCGTCCTTCAGGTAATCTTTAATCTGCTCTCCCCTGTGACCCACCACAACAACGTAGTCTTTTAAGCCTGCTTCCTTAAGCGTGTCTATGACGTGATGAATCAGCGGCTTTCCTAAAAGCTTGAACATGGGTTTAGGTCTGTTCACTGCGAGGGGAAAAACCCTTTTCCCTTCTCCTCCTGCGAGGATGATTGTCTGCAATTAATCACCTTTTCATCGCTTTGTTCAGTTCTGTTACTGCAAAATAGTACAGTTTCTTCAGTTTCTCTTTTGTTCTCGCCTCTGCAGAGATTCGTATAACAGGCTCAGTGTTAGAGGCTCTCAGGATTACCCAGCCGTCCTCGTCTATCAGTTTTACGCCGTCAATGTCCAGGGTTTTCAGCCCAAATCTCTTGAATTGGCTCCGAACATTTTCTATGACCTCAAACTTTCTGCTGTCATCAACCTCAAAATTCTTTTCATACACTGACGGATACTGCGGTAGCGAAGCAACCATCTCTGACAGTGTTTCATCGCTTTTTGAGAGTATCTCAGCTAGTTTCATGCTTGCGAATGTGCCGTCATCCATGCCGTAGACGTCGGCGAAGTAGAAGTGGCTGCTTTTTTCTCCGCCCAGCACCGCCTGTTCTCCAATCATTTTGTCCATTATGAAAGTGTGTCCAACCCTCTCAACCAGGGGGATTCCACCGAGTTTCTTCACGTACTCTTCGACAGCCATGGAGCAGCTCACCTCGTAAATGACTTTTCCCCCTGGATGCTTCTGTAGCGCGTCCTTGGCGAAAATCAGTAATGTCAGGTCTCCGGGAATCAGTTTGCCCTTTTCGTCGATGAAGACTGCTCTGTCGCCGTCTCCGTCGTATCCTACTCCAAAATCTGCCTTCTGCTGAACCACTTCCTTCATTAATTCGCCTAAGGTCTCCTCTTTGGGCACAGGCAGGTGCGCAGGAAAAGTGCCGTCCGGCTCCTTGTTCAAGGTTAAGATGTCGCAGCCTATTCTTTCGAAGAGGGCTGGAGCTACAAGTCCACAGGCGCCATTCGCTGTGTCAGCTACAACCTTAAGCTTTCTTCCAAGCTGAATTTTGCTTTGAACGAAATCCTGATATTCTCCTATTATGCTCTCGTAGCTGTCTGTTTTTCCCCGTTTTTCGCCCAGCTTTTTCAGGTCAACAGCCTTCGCATAGTCTCGGATGGTCTGCATGTCTTTGCCGTAAATGCTTCCCTTCTGTCCCCAGAAAGCCTTGAATCCGTTCCACTGAGGCGGATTATGGGATGCAGTAACCATGATTCCCGCGTCCTTTTTGAGGCGGCTGGCGGCAAAATAGAGTAGGGGTGTCGGAATCATGCCCACATCAGTTACGTTGCATCGGGAAACAAGCCCAGAAATGAGGGCGTCTCGAAGTTTTCCTCCGCTGATTCTGGCGTCTCTGCCAACTACTACACTTTTTCCGTCTATGAACTTGGCAAAGGCTGCACCTATGCGGGTTGCAACTTCTTCTGTCAGGTCTTCGCCAAAGATTCCTCTTATGTCGTAGGCTCGGAAGATATGATCAAAATCGGGTTTTTCAGAAGCGGTCAAAATTTTCTACCTCAAACTATTTTGGCAGCCAACTCACTTAAATTATAATCGATTCTCTAGTCTGAAAACTAAAAGAGGATTAGCATGTTTTGTCGTCTGGCTCTTCGTAGGTTTTGTGGATAACATCCTTCACTTTCTTGGTGATTTTTGGTCCCAAACCATGAACATCCTTTGACCACTGATCCACGTTCACGAGAGCATTCAATGGACACTGATACGAGTTCAGCAGCGACGCAGCCTTTTCTCTGCCAATGTTCGGGAGACTAGCCATAAAAAAGATCTGAGCATCAGCCAAACTGTCATGCTTCTTCACAGGATGCACAACCGGAGACCGTTTCTCAACAATCTGTTCCTGCTTCGCAGCCGTGTACAGAAAGTCCACAGTTTCCTTGTAGCTGTTTGTGTGCATCAGATTGATTCCCTGTTTGGCGAGGGCGAACATGGCTCCCCACACTGAGGCGGGCTGAATTTTGCTGTATTTGTAGACGATAGGCATGTAGCCTTCAATCAAAACGAAGGGCTTCTCATAGCACTCCGCCAGAGTGTATAGCTGATCGAAGAGGTATCTTCGGGTTAGGGTGTAAACGAAGTCGCTGACGGTTTTTCTTTCAAAGGCGCAGAGGTTTGAAATAACGTAGTCGCCCTTCTCAAGGTATCTGATGCTGATGTCTGCGCCCAGCTCCTTCAGGCCCTTGACTATTTTGGGTGCGCTTTTTGCTTCGCGGCTGTCCACTATAATTGTTGGTTGGTCTCCTTTTCCTTTGTCTCTGAGAAAAGGAATAAGCGTTTCAGCTCCAGACATACAGTTTCTCCACCCGTTCTAACCTTTAATTGAGATAGTGAACAAGCAGTTTAAATCTGTCTATTCTTGTGTTCTTCAAAAAAGGGCGAACCCGTTTTCTGCAAACTAGCTGAAACTCTGCAGGAAGATACAGGAATGAAAACTCTATGCATCAGTTGATGTTTTGCTGCTCAGGTCTAGCAGGCACGTTTGAGCATGCCCTTTCACCTTTACCTTCCGGTATATCTTTTGCACAACCCCCTTTTCATCAATGAGAAATGTGGTCCGTTCTGTTCCCATGTATGTTCGTCCATAGAGTTTTTTCTCCTTCCAGACGCCATATTGATTCAAAACCTTGCCTTCCGAGTCACTCAGCAACGTGAAGGGTAAGCCATTTTTTTGTTTGAATTTCTGGTGAGATTTGACGCTGTCCTTGCTTACGCCTAAAATGACGATGTTCTGCTTCTTGAATTCTTGAGCCAAATCTCTGAACTCGACAGCTTCCCGTGTGCATCCGGCAGTGCCATCCTTAGGGTAAAAATATAAAACCACTTTCCTGCCCATGAAATCGCTCAAAGAAACATTCTTTTCTTCGTCTGACTGCAAAGTAAAGTCTGGAGCCTTCTCTCCCTCTTTAACCAACCAAATCACCAACCGAAATATGTGCATCAGTACCAATTATAGATAGATGCTCAAAGAGCTGAATACCCAAAACAATAAGAAATCGGCTCACATATTGACACAGTTAGAAACAGTTGCTCGACCAGAGTGTTGATTACACGTGACACAGCCTAATGAACGATATTATGCCCTGCTTGGTCTAATCGCACCTATAGTTGCAATAATTTTTATAGCCGCGTCCATAGCTTTGTCGCCGTGGTTCAGCTGGGGAACAAACGCCTTGAGCGACCTTGGACACTCTGGCGACAGTGCGGTGGCGCCGTTGTTCAATTTCGGTTTACTGCTGTCAGGCTTCCTCATGATTGTTTATGCCGTCACCAGCTTCAGTAATTACGCCAAATACACAAGCTATTTTCTGGTGTTAGCGGGTTTAGCGCTTCAGATGGTCGCCACCTTCAATGAAGTCTACAGGCCACTCCATTTTATGGTTTCAGTGCTGTTTTTTGCATCGCTGGGCTTCGCATCCATCAGCTACATCATAGAAAAACGGTCTGTTCTAGCCGTAGCCGCCCTAATTGTTGGGGCTGCTTCATGGATACTGTATGGGCTGAACGTGTATAGTGCGGGGATTGCGGTGCCTGAGACTGTGTCGTCGATGGCGACTGTAACATGGGTTATGCTGTCTGCTGTCAGAATTTATTTTAACAAAAAAGAGCTTAAGTGAACTACCGTTTTTTGTTGATCAAAGTGTGTTAGTTATCGTAGTCGTGATATATGTCAGAATTTGTAATATGATGAAAAATGGAACAATTCAATGTTGTGAAAGGGTGACGTTTGTGCACCCTAATTTTTGTGGCAGTTAGGTTAGCCGCGTTGGTTGTTTCAGACCGCAGTTGTCGCCGTTGATGTGCAGTCGGTTCATTCCTAGGCTGTTGAGTCTGCGGCAGATTTGGTTAAGGGACTCTTCGGTTCCATTCAATAGGTTGCCGCCTTCAGGAGTTAGAGAGTAAACTTTTCTTGGGCGATCAGTGTTCAGGTTCCATGCGCTCTTGATGTAGCCCTTCTCTTCTAGAACGCCAAGCAGGGGATATATTGTGCTTGGGCCAAAATAAACGCCAAAGTTTCGGCGTATGCTTGTGATGATGCTGTAACCGTGCATGGGTTCTACGCTCAGGAATTGAAGAATTACGAGGTCGAGTAGGCCTCTCATGAGTTTGATTTCAACTTCTCTTAGTTTTTGTCTCATTTTCTTTTCCTCTTGTTTTTTTGTTCTACAGTTCTTCCGTTTTACATACATACAATATGTCCTTTTTCTGACATATTACATATTTTACATTATACTAAACGGGATATAAAGGTTCGTGCGCCCCAACAACATAACAAAGCATACCCAAGCATACCAGAACTACGCAAAAACATGGGCAAGTTAAATAAACAAAAGCAGCAAACTATGAAACAGGAAGGTAGGAAACGGAAAAAGTTGACCGAAGACCCACGGAAACAAATTGTTCAACGCATAGCCAGAAACTTCCTCGATATCCTAATTTTGAGGCTCATCCAGGCAGAGCCGATGTGGGGATACAAAATCATAAAGAAGACACAGAGACTCTTCGGAATAAAACTTAGACACGGCGCCCTCTACCCCCTCCTCAACAGCCTAGAAGACAACAGCTACATCAAAAGCAACAAAATAACCAAGGACGGTCGCGTAAGAAAAGTGTACGAGATAACCCCAAAGGGGACCCAGCTCATTGACGCCTACAACGACTTCCTGAAACAACAACTAGAAGGAAAAGACATCAGAACGGAAACTGGGACTGAAGAAAGTTGAAGCCAGCTACAGTTGAGCTGTTAATGGGGATAGTTGAGAAACCTACAGAAAAAGGGGAACTAGATGAAAAGTAAATTAATTGTACAAATAAGCAAATTGCTGACAAAAAGAAGTAAAAAAGCGTTAGAGATTGCGAAAAAAGAGCTTTTGCACGAAAAAAGGGAAAGCAAGGAAATTAATGATGCTTTCAGATATTACGCAAAAGCTTGGAATGACGTTGTGCATCCTGGATTGATTTCCTTTGCTTGCGAAGCTGTGGGCGGCAAAACAGATGATGCAACACCTGTACAGGTTGCCATGTTGCTGCTGACTGCTGGATTTGATGTACATGATGATATAATTGATAAGTCAGAAAAAAAATATGGCAGACCCACTGTTTACGCCAAGTTTGGCAAAGCAATCACTCTTCTTGTAGGTGACGCCTTTTTGATGAAGGCTCTGGTCCTTCTTCACAAATTAGAAAACCAACTTTCTGCAGAGAAGATGGATGCGATCTGGGACATAATCAACAATCTATTTTTTGAATTGGGCGACGCTGAAGCCCTCGAAGCTTCACTGAAAAGTAACATTGACATTTCTGCAGAGGAATGTTTCCGGATTCTGAAAATGAAAGCTGCAACTTTTGAAGCTCACATGCGTATTGGCGCCATTGTGGGCGGCGCAGAACAGGATATTGTTGACTTACTGGGCGAATACGGCAGGACACTGGGCATTCTGGTTAGCCTTAGAGAAGATGTTATTGATGTATTCGAAGCTGACGAGCTCCAGAACCGTGCAAAGAATGAATGTTTGCCGCTCCCTATCCTGTATGCCTTCAAGAACCCGCAGACAAAAAAGACTATAATGGATTACCTTTCAAAACAAACAATATCTGACGAAGACGCAGAAAAGATAGTTGACATCGTCTTCGAGGACGAGAATGTTATATTGTTCAGAAATGAATTCAATAGTCTAGCTCAAGAGACGTGTGATAGAACATCACATATCCCAAACAAAGAATTAATTAGCCTCGCTAACATCCTAATCAAAGGTATGATAGAAGACCTGTAATACGTCAGGAAAATTTAGACGTAGTACAGGCGCATTGGCTTTACTTTCTTTTTGGTTGCCATATTTCATCACGTACTGTATTTCTGTTCTACAAGTAACTTATAAGCTTTGTTCAACACATAAACAGTTCAGTTCAAGGACATTTAGCGCCAATTAGAATTCTATGTACAGAAATTTTATCTCTCTGTACATGACGTACTTGATATGTTGAGCTGTAACAGATGGAACGAAACGCAAAAGTAGCTAGCGCCCTCTTCCAAAAAGACTTTTTTTCTGTCCTGATTGTAGTTGTATTTGCTTTTTCATGGTATTTTCCGCTGTATCTTCGTTTCCAAAAAGTCGTAGAACACTTTCAGCTGGACTACACTTTACTGTTTGCAGCCTTTGGAATTCAATTTGCAGCAGCAATTCTTTTTGCAATACTAGGAACTACTCTAGTAAAAAGAGTGAAAGATCGTAATACCTTTCTAATCGGATGGATGATTGTGGGGGTTATTGCTTCCCTCTCATTAATCCTGTTGGAAATAGCAAACACACAATACATTCTATTCGTTTCCTTTTTTGTGGGATCTTCATTAGGCGTGGGTTTTCCTTCATGTCTTGCCTATTTCGGAGATCACAGTACAGTAGAAAACAGAGGACGGTTGGCAGGGATCACATTTCTTGCATCCGGTCTATGCATCCTTCTTGTAGGTTTAATTGTAAATTTCCAGAGCTTGATTTCCAGTGCATTGATACTTGCAGCATGGAGAGCAACTGGTTTGCTGTTGTTTATTATTGTTAGACCAAAACAAGATTTTCGTAAAGATGCAACTGATGTTTCTTACAGAACAGTCTTTTTCGACAGAGATTTTCTTTTATATTTCGTTCCATGGCTCATGTTCTGTCTTGTAAACTTTCTTGAAGCACCCATAGTCGACATTTCTTTAGGGGAAGATTTTACTTCATTTATTCCAATCGCAGAATATGGAATTGGCGCTTTTGTTGCATTGATAGGCGGATGGTTCGCCGATTCTGTTGGTCGAAAACGTGTAGTTATGCTTGGCTTCATAATGCTGGGAATTGGATACGCAGTGTTGGGGATTTTCACAGACTACGTCATTGCTTGGTACCTGTATGTCCTTGTAGACGGTGTTGCATGGGGAATCTTCTCATTGATGTTCTATCTGGTTATATGGTCAGAACTAGCTGGAAACCGGATTAAAGAAAAGTACTGTTTAATTGGGCTATTACCCTTTCTTATTTCCAGCTACATGCAGATACTGTTTACACCCTATGCTGGAAACATCGAAATCTCGGCAGCGTTTTCGTTTGCCAGCTTTTTCCTATTCATAGCCGTTTTACCTCTGCTTTACGCTCCAGAGACTATGCCTGAAAAGAAGATAGAACTCAAACGGCTTAAGAGTTTTGCTGAAGAGGCGCAGAAGGCTAAAGAAAAGTACGACAGAAAAATGGAA
>CAZJLG010000006.1:0-19645 GCA_964546665.1 uncultured Candidatus Bathyarchaeia archaeon | reverse complement strand
CAACCCAGTAAATGTTCTCTAAAACTTTAACAGGAGACAAAACAATCTTCACCAACAAATAGTTGAGCAACAAACCCTATTAACCTTACCAATCTTCATGTCCACGCCCTTTTTTGCCCAAAAACAAGGCACAAATCAAATGCTTCTATGAAATATTTTTTATACTCAACACGTCGAATATGTTTCTGGGCGTGACAGCCTTCCTGTTGGCTGAGTCACAAAAACTGTTGGTGAACAAAAATGGTTTACTGCACAAAATGTGGCACCAAAAACGAGGATGACGCTACAGTCTGTGTTAAATGCAAGGAACCTTTGGTTGGTCATTCACCGGTTAGACAGGAACGGCGACGAAAAGAAAGCGAATGCTTCGGGTTACCTCACGGCGGATCAGTCGCAGGCCTAGTTATCGGACTCATAATCATCCTGTGGGGCATCACTTCTGTTCTCGATATCAACTTTCCTCTCTGGGCCTTCATAATAATCATCTTCGGGTCGCTGATGGTTGCCGGAGCACTATACAGCATGAGCCGTAAACGCTAGCCTCCACCTTTTCCCCTTTTTTATTCCCAGATTCCACAGTTTTCAACCTCACAAGCAGAACAGATCATCTCATGATCCCAGTGAGACAAAGAGATTCTAGTCAAAAGCCAAAAAACAATCAAGCTGACCACAAGCAGATCAAAAACTAAACTGTGAACCAACCCGTCAACCCCAACCAGAATCAGAAGACTTCCAACAACAAAGAAGGCGTTCACTGATAAGCGTGCAAGACCAATGAATTTAAACTGAAACAAACCGAGACTTACCCCAGCAACGCCCAGCAAAACCATCCAAGAACTGTACTCAGCAACGCTCCAATCGCCAAAAAAGTAGGCTGCTGCCCCAGTCAAAGCAGAAAGCCCGCCAATCAACAGACCAGCACATGCTGCACAAACTGTCTTGCCGTTTATCCGAAAAACGTGGGCATCATAATTTCCGCAGCTGGGATGGTGCCCTTCAAGAGTGCTTGATGCTCCATGAGACGCAAGCTTAGCTGAATCTGAGCTGACAGTTCCTTTTTTCTTTCCGATGCTGAAGATTCCAAGGCATTTGTTGGGAGAAAAAACTGCAAGAACGCCTAGGACACAAATTGAGCTGAAGATTAAGCCAATCAACGGTTTTCGCCAAAGAACATCTTCCGTGACTGCTGGAGGAAAAGCGGTCAGAATCACAACAAGTAACAGACCTGCAAAGGACAACAACAGCTGATACTTTATGTCTGATGTGATGTGACGCTGCCGCGACATGGCTGACCAACTCAGAATAATGTCTTAAACTGGTTTACGATGCCCTGTGACGCCATGGACCAGAAAACTTTCCGTTTCAGCTTCTTCTTTGCGAAGAGCCCAGTGAATCTTCGGCTCCAAGAACCAAAGAAGCTTCTGTAGCAATGATAAAGCTCCTCCTGCACCTCCGCTGTAGAAAGAGTTTCAGTGGGCATGACCGCATGAACCATGTCATAGTTTGCCCAATTCCAATCTTCTATCCAGCCGTTACGTTTAGCCTCCTCAAAGACGGCAGTCCCAGGAAACGGAGTAAGAATCGCAAAGATTGCCAAGTCAGGGTCCAGCTCATTCACGAACTCCCTCAACCCAGCAATATATTCGGATGTGTCTTTTCGTTGCCCAATGATGAACATGCCCTGAGTGAAGATATCATTCTCCTTCAGCAGCTTCACAGCTTTTCTGGCATCCTCTGGGGTCGTCTCCTTTCTGAAAGAATCCAACGTGGATGAGCTGTGGCTTTCCACGCCCAAGAGAACCCAGTGGAGTCCAGACTTCCGCATCTTAGACAGAACATCCGCATGCTTCACAACGTCGTCGCATCTAACCTGCATAAACCACATAATATCATCCGAGAAGCCTCTGCTTATGAGTCCATCAGCCAAGTCGCTTGCCCGTTTGCCTAGGCCATAATTGTCGTCGGTGAGCCACAGGAATCTGCTTCCATAGTTTTCGTAGCAAAACTCGAACTCGTCCGCAATCCGCTCCGGAGACTTCATCCTCTGTTTGCTTCCCCAGTGTCTCCATTGAGTGCAGAATGTGCACTGGTGAGGACAGCCCCTAGAACCTTCGATTAGGGCGTACCTCGTATTTTTGCCTGCCATGGCAGTGAAGTGGTATTTCTGGACTAGATTCTCCACAAACTTGTATCCTGGAAAAGGCAGACCGTCAAGGTTTTCGATTAGAGGTCGCGGAGAATTATGCATGACTTGCCCTTTGGCTATGGAGGAGGTCCCCTTCACATGTGAAAACGGCTTCCCGTCAGCAACTGCCTGTGCCAACTCGACAAGGGTTTCTTCTCCTTCTCCCCGCACAATCACGTCGATTTCAGGGTATGCCTTCAAACTTTCTTCAGCCATCACCGTGAAGTGCTGTCCACCAGCAACCGTTACGACATCAGGATTCACCTTTTTTGCAATCTCCAAGGTTCTGGCGGCAACATACGTGTTGCATGTGGCAAGGGCGCTTGAAGCCACTATATCCGGGTTGAAAGCTTCTATGCGTTTTTCTAGTCCGCTCCAATCTAAGCCCTCGGCGTTGCAGTCCAAAACCTGAATTTCAGCATCCTCATTTTTTTGTTCAAGATAGGCTGCAAGTTGAAGAACGCCGTAGGGCGGAGGCAAATATTCCCCCATCACAAACCAGTAATCCTTCGGAGGCTCCACAAACAGAATCTTCACAGCAGGTCACCTTCTAGACAGCACCCTTTTGGTTTTCTGTGCTGATTACGTTTTCGTTACTCTCAGATTTGAACTCGTTTGACAAAAAAATTCTCTACAAAACAAACATAACCAAAAATCCAAAATAACAAAATCGGCTACTTGGTTGCCACATTTTGTGGCGCTTAACAGGTTAGTGCTGGACACTCAGCAGGTCAAGTTGTAGGCTCATGGGATTGTGCGAAAGCCTTTTTCCACAAGAGGGGCATCGGCACTCGTTTTTTGCTCGAACATAGTAGGGTTGGATGACTTCGCGTCCTGTGAAGAGAGTTTTGCCACATCCGTTACATGATACAGATACCGCCATTAGACCACCAGCACAAAATTTGTTTCCAGAAGGTTCTGGATTTCTTCATATCTTTCCTGTTCGGCGAGGATTTGGATGTAAGTTAGCCGTTTCATTACCTGTTCTTTGTAAGCAATTTTACTCATGGTTCTTCCTCCACGTTACCGCATTTGCTGTGTAGTATAATAAGGCTGGCGCTGAAACGACATGCAGAAGCGGGGAGAGAGTAGAGTGAAACTAAAAGGAAATTAGACCTTCAACCGCTCAAGCTTGAGTGCCGTTTTTACTCCGTGGCAACAAAGTGGATGGAGACGCTAAAGCTTTGAGTGTTATTCTCGAGAATATAATCGATGAAGTCATCTGTAGAAGAAGCGGACAGCGTAAGTGTCACAGGGATAATGTCGCCAGGATCCATCTCCTCCCCCTCATAGTCCCACGATACCGTTAGGTAGTCGGAGATTTCCTCGGGGCTCCAGTCCGTCAGGAATATGTTCATTGTTACTCTGAAGTTGCTTACGCTTTTGACGTACACAGTGGTGCTGATTGGTTCCATTGTGATTTCGTCCCACTCGTTTTTTTCTATCTTAATTTCATCCCAGGTCAGTGCTTCTATTTTGTTTTCGCCGTTTTGGTCCCAATAGGTTTCAACGCCAATGGTCTTTATGGTTCCAACACTTGGTAGATAAATTTCAGAATCAGACTCGCTTAGCAATATAGCAACTAAAGCGCTGCCAGCAACAGATAATATGGCAACAATTGCCACCAAAACCAGCAGTTTATACGAAACTTTCAAGAAACGAAGCCGTGCCACTATCTTTCTAAGAGCACTTTCTTTCTTCTCTATTTTACTAGGGCAAGTCATTGAAACCGCCTATCCCAGATGCAATCCAAAATGATGCAATCACATTCATAGTCCTCTAATAGTTCACTTTCTAGGTGATAAAGATTTATGGCAAGCGCACATATCGTACATGTTGAATATGAAAGGCTGGTAACTGGCTAGGAATGATGTGAATGATGCTTCGGAATGAAAGGCTTTTAATCAATCAAAATAACTAATTCTTTTATTAAGTAAAACAGAGAACATAAAAACCTCGTTGAAGCACACATGTGTTGAACAAAAAAGGCTAGAGTGGATTTTGGTTTAAGATGGCTGTCGATGAAAAAGATGTTTCAAAGCTCTTTTCTATATTATCCAACAAGCTACGCAGAGACATCTTAAACATTCTATACGAAAAAAAGGAACAAACATTCTCAGATTTGATGAATGCACTCGACATCGACACAGGAAAGATGAGTTTCCATCTTCGAAACCTGAAAATGTTTCTAGAACAGACCCCTAACGGAAAATACAGACTGAACAGTTATGGCCAAAACGCGCTGAGACTAATACGAGACACGGAAGCGCTTTCAATCGAAGTTGACTTCTCTAACAAGAAAAGCAACCTGCATCTCGCTAAATTCTCTAGAAGAGCACTCGCTTTCCTGTTCGACCTTGGCGTGACATTCACAATCACAGTCGCAATTACGCTAATCACTGAACTGAATTCTCTGTTTGCTGGCCAATATCTACTGGACATCAACCTGCTGCTTTTTCTAGCTTTACTCTGGCTGTACTCAACCCTTCTAGAGGGCTTTGCAGGTCAAACCTTGGGAAAGACACTGTTTGCGATAAAAGTTGTCAGCGTCAGCGGAAAAAAGCTATTTTACGACAGTGCTGCGGTAAGAAATTTTGGAAAATGCTATCTATTACCTGTCGACTTGCTTGTGGGTCTTAGATTGAAGGATGAGCGATTCATCCGATTCTTTGACAAGTTTGCTGGGACCACCGTAATAAAAGTGTAAGCATTAGTCATAAATCACATGTTTTCATATCTCTTTTCATCATTTTTAACCTTTTTTAGCCATTTTTTGTTGCAAAGAAAATTTTGCTAAATGCGAAAGAAGTTTTTTCAAAAATCTTTAAATTTTTTCGGAATAGTCACAAAGTCGTATTTGGCACGAAACGAGGAGACTAATAATTGAAAAGAGAAAACAGAAGAGACCCTGTAAAGACTGTGAAGAACTGCGTCTTTTTGTTCAAGACAAAAGTGTTTTCGATGCTTTCACACGTTTCACAGGTTAGTCACTTCACCAAAAAAGGGAAACAGACCGCAATAATTGTAGGGTTGTCAGCGTTTCTTATTTTGAACATATTCTTATTCAACTCGATTGCGGGACAACTGCTGGCCACAACTAGTCTGCAAAGCCATGGAACAATCGAGACAGTAGGAGTTGCCGCCTACAAAGAAAGTAGTTGTGTAAATGTAATGTCTAATGTTGAATGGGGAAAAATTTTTCCAGGAGGTTCTGCTACAAACACGATTTACGTAAGAAACGAGGGAAACTCTGAGGTGACGCTGTCGTTGAATGCAGCAAATTGGAGTCCATCAAATACCCAAAACTACATGACGCTAACTTGGAACTATGGAGGACAAACAATTCAACCAAACCAAGTAGTTCAAATTACACTCACATTGTCAGTGTCAAGCAGCATTAGCGGAATACAAAACTTTTACTTCGACATCATAATCACAGGAGCAAGCTAAACTCGTGCAGTCAGAAAAGTGAAGAAATCAAAGCCGTGCCCAAGCCTCTAACATCCACAGAGGCGTAGCCTCATTTTTCAGAAAACGTAAATACCGTCGAAACATCTAACCATGATGGTGAAAACCGGTCGAAGATTGCTGTTTTCGCCGCTGGTGGCGATATCTCCCGCAACTCCCCCTTTTTTAGTACAGTTAAAATTTAACCCCCACACACACCATTCATTTTCGCATCATATACAGATAAGTATAAGTTTAACTATAATATTACAGTAAATTTGATAATAAATGGTGACGTTTCGTGTGCGGTAACAGACGCAAAGAATGCTGTCAACAAAACAACAGCAAATTTCAACAATACTTCAGGGCTCTTCATTGCCCAACAAGGTGGATCATAATCCGCCTAATTGGAAGTGAAACAAAAAGCACTAGCGAAATTTTTGAAGGACTGCAGAAAATAAAAGAAAACATTTCCAAGTCAGGGCTTTATTATCATCTTTCTGAAATGGAAAAAGCAGACATCATCGAATTAGCAGAGTATAAAGAAGTTGGCGGTGGCGCCCCAGAAAAAGTATGGAAACTAAAAACACAAGAAATCAAAATCAACCTCTTAACAGACTTGCCAGAGGCGCCAAACCATGATTAACGAATACGCTGTTGAAGTCACAGATCTGACAAAATATTTTAACGGTTTAGTAGCTGTCAACAACATCAGTTTTGACGTAAAGAGGGGAGAGCTCTTCGGATTCTTAGGTCCTAATGGGGCAGGCAAAACAACAACCATTAGGATGCTTACAGGCGTAATCAAACCAGACAACGGTTCAGCATCCATATTCGGTTATGACGTGGTAAAGCAAGGCTTGAAAACAAGGCAGCTGATGGGAATTGTTCCTGAGATGTCAAATGCCTATGTTGATCTTTCAGCTTGGAATAACCTGATGCTGGTTGGAGGATTATATGGAGTTAACAAAAGCACAAGAACAGAAAGAGCGACAAGCCTTCTAAAAAAATTTGATTTATACAAAAGAAAAGACCAGTTGGTAAAAGGCTTTTCAAAAGGGATGAAACAGAAGCTTCTTTTGTGTATGGCGCTGATTAGCGAGCCCAGTATACTGTTTTTGGATGAACCGACTTCTGGGCTAGATGTAGAGAGTCAGCGACTAATTAAAGACATAATCAGAGAGTTCAACGCGAATGGGACCACAGTGTTCTTGACTACGCACAACATGGAAGAAGCTAACCAGCTTTGTGACAGAATAGCGATAATCAATAATGGAAGAATTGCTGAAATCGATAGCCCAGAAAAAGTTCGACAACAAAGTTGTGGATTGCAGACAATCGAGATCAGCTTTGACAAGCCAGTTAATAGTGAAGATTTATTGAAGCTTCCTAGTGTTAATGGAGTAAATAAAATGGGTGACAAGTTCAGGTTGTGTGTTGATGAGACAGGCATAGCAATAGTTGCGATGGTTGATTATGCTCGATCAAAAAAACTGAACATAATTGCTCTTAACACGCTTGCCCCGAGTTTAGAGGATGTTTTCCTACAGTTAGTGAAAGAAAGTTAGAATGGTGAGAGTTATGGGATATAATGTTAGTTGGGATCAGTTCAAAAGATCGTTTTTTATTGTTGAGAAAAACGTTCGTGTCTATTATTCTAAGGGTCCGGTCATTATTTTTGGTCTTCTTATGCCATTTTTCCTTTTTCTTTCATTCTATATTGGGCGAGATATGCCTATTGAGAGTTTAATACCTGGTTTGCTTGGAATGACTGCATTTTTCACTGCAACTTCTACTGGACCAGCAATAGTTCCTTGGGAAGCAAGAGCCAAAACACTTGAACGACTCATATCATCTCCTGTTTCACTTAGAACGATCCTTTTAGGAGATGTAATTTCTTCTTTCCTATTTGGGATTCTTGTCTCTGTCTTTCCAGTAATTGCTAGCTTGCTAATTGGCATCGAAATAGTTTATCCTTTAATTCTCATTTTCGGAGTTGTTCTTGCAACATTCTGTTTCGCTTCATTTAGCATACTGCTCTCGGCGTATCCTCCTACTGACAACCCTTCCACAGTAATGATGCTTTCTTCCATGATCAAGTTTCCCCTAGTTTTCATAAGCGGAATTTTCATCCCACTCGAAGAATTGCCTGTTTGGGGAAAAGCAGTCTCATCTATATCGCCACTAACCTATTTCACAGATCTCGCAAAATTTTCAATTCAAGGGAATAGCTACTATCCGATTGAAGTAAACATTTTAGTTCTCATCGCATTCACAATCATATTTCTATTCGTAGCCTTAAAGATTCATGAACACACCATTCAAAAAAGATTGTGACAGGGAGAGTCTCATGGTTTACTATCCATTAACCCATAGTAGTTCTGTTGGTTGTTTGGGTTAAAATTTAACCTTCTCTCTCTTTGTCTCTACTAATTTTATTTCCTGTCGTCTTGTTTTCTCTTGTCTTGTCTAAACTCTCAGCTCTCCACTCTCTACTCTCCACTCGCCTTCAGAGAAAAAACTCATGAAAAACAGAAAATATGAACCAAAAGCCATAAACCTAAAAGTTCTACAAATGTTTTTACGCTACTCGTAGAAGGCGAATATTGTGAGTTTGACAGACAAATTCTGTGCGTCTATTGACTTACGTGAAGAGGAACGGTATCATTGCTATCAAGTAGCCTCAAACTTTTTGGATATGCTCAAAGACTTACAATCTAAAGGGTATCTTCGTCCAAATTTGGAAGCTAAAAAGAACGAAAAACTAATCATGAATGTCTTATTTAATGTCAGGAAAACCACAAGTGCATTTAACAAACTTTTTGATATTTACGCGGAAAAAGTGAAAGTTGATAGCAAACAAAAATTGGTAAGTCTCAAGAAATTAAGTGAATTCACGGAAGAAGAGTTGACTTATCTTCTTTTCTCGGAGATGGTTTTTATTTTTTTGCAGTGCATTGAAGAGTTTAGGTCGATTATTTTATTCATTTTGAAATTACATGTATCTGTGAAGAGGAATGGAAAAAAATTAAAATAGATAAAAAAACTACGCTGAACCCATTATTGAACAACCTTGAAGCAATCGGCATAACAGGAGCAGATTTTGTCAACAAAGTAATAGACTATGACTTACGAAATGGTTTGAGCCATTGTTTGTTCTGGTTTGATGGAAAAGGAGATAATGATTGCCCTGAGCCTCACCTACACTATTCAGAGAATATTGAATTTACAAGCATACACTGCATTACCGTAAAAGACCTCTATGTTAAGATGAGAAACCAATCAATGTACACAAATTGTTTATTGAATGTTATAGGAGATTGGTTTTGGTAAAATGCACATGTGCAATTCTAGGAATCCAATTTTTCCTTTTGTTTCTAAGAAACTTGGCAAGTAGAAGAGCCTCTTCGTTAATCAACGTATCAAGTGTTTGTCTTTTACCGTGTTTTATTTCTGGGAATCTCAACCTTGCGCTTAAACAGATTGTTTAATCCATCAGCTAAACTGTCAGTTTCAAATTTACATAAATGAATCCTTTTACCCATTTTTAATTTCATCATAAAATCCGTCACAACAACAAAATCGTTTTTCCGTAACTTCTTACCTCTCTCAATAAGATAATCGTCAATCAAATAACGGTAAACATCTTGGAAATCACATACTAATGCGCGCGCTATGAGAGCTGGAGAAGCAAACAGGTTATACGATGGATAGACATGGACTTTGAAAGAAACACAATAACCTTGAACAAACCAGAAAAATTTGGAAATCCAAGAATCTTCAAAGTAACCAACAAGTTAATCGCTATGTTGAACGCTTTACCAAGAGTACACCAGAGAGTGTTTGGATCAAATCTTATAGCTTTCCGAAAATCAGCTTTTTATCAAACCCGAAAAGTTCTTGTTAAAGAAATCACTAACCTGCTAGAAGTCGGTTTCGAGTATGTCTGCGAGAAAGATGGGCTAATCTATTTTAGAAAACGTAAATAGGCACCGAAGACTTTACCAAAACGGTGAAAATCGAGTGAAAATTGCTGTTTCTGGAAAAGGCGGCGCAGGCAAAACTCTCCTTTCTGGGACCCTTGCAAGCTATTTCGCAAAAAAAGGATACAAAGTGATGGCTATTGACGCTGACCCGTCACCTAACCTAGCCTTAACATTAGGTATACCCGTTGAAGAAGCAAACAAGATAATTCCAATCTCCGAAAATGCCGAACTTTTAGACGCAAAAACACGCACCGACTACCCAGGAGTATACAAGCTCCACTTCACAGTAGACGACATAATTGAAGAAAACGGAATGAAATCACCCTACGGCGTAAACCTGCTTGTCATGGGAACAATCAAAACTGCTGGCGGAGGATGCGCATGCGGAGCTAATGCGGTTATCAGGGAGCTTCTCCGGCATCTTATTGTTGACAGAGACGAAGTTGTTGTTCTGGACATGGAGGCTGGTGTAGAGCACATGGGAAGGGGAACAGCAAGCCAGGTGGACATCATGCTGATTGTCGCTGACTCCAGCCGAAAGTCCTTAGAGATCGCCAAAAAACTCTCGGGCTTAGCACATGAGGCAGGAATCAAAAAAGTGTATATCGTCGGAAACAGGGTTAGAGACCCTGAAGAAAAAGAGCTGATCACTGACTTCACCGAAAAGAATGGGCTCCCGTTACTGGCTTTGATTCCATACGATGATACGGTAGTAAAGGCTGACAGGGTGGGAGAAGCCCCCCTCAAGTACGCGGAAACTTCAGAGAGCGTAAAGGCTATTCAGGGAATCGGCGAAAAACTTCTCCAAAACAAGATTTAGTCTTCTTTGTTTTGAAGATTGATTGAAGACAAAACATCTTAAATAATGGTCACAGAGTTATACAGTAGAATCAATGGAAGGGAAAAAGTGCATGGAGCTGTCTGAACAAAGAATTTTCGGTTCTCTCCTCTTGCTCGCAGGAATAACCTTCTTAGCTGCCGGAGTTGCCACAGGACAACTGACCACAGTCATAGACATTATCAGCAAAGTATTGGGAACAGCAATCACAGGATAACCCTGAACAAACGTGAGTAGTCAAGAAGCTTTTACAAAATCCTTTAATTTGCAATACTGGCAAGTATAGGAGGGGCTGCCAGTGAAAAAGTATCCCTTCCATGCAGCATCAGGGATTATGTTGCTCCTCGTCTCAATTGAGCTTATAGGCTACGTGCTTCCCACAGAGTTTTCTCTATCAGCAATGGCAGCAGACGAGTCTCTTCCGGTTTATTCTCTAAGCATGCCCGAAGAATACATCAATTACACAATCTCTTGGGTCAACGGAAGCCTATGGGCAAAAGTTGATGGAACATACCCATTAAATAAATTTCAAATTGAAAATCAAGATGCACCTTGGACAGACATAGGATTCACATTCACTGGCGATGCTTTACCGCTGGTTTATCCGACTCCTCCTGGAACAACAAACATCTCCATGAGAATGGATGAAACAGAGTTAACTTGGACCAACTACACCGAGAACTACCCTTATGCGACACATTACACTGCCCTTGGCGACTGGCCCATGATTGCTTGCACAATCCAACCTGTTCCTGACCACTTTACCCTAAAAATTCACTATGAACACCCTATCGAGCAGGAAAACGGAAGCTACGCATTCTTGTACGACCTGAACATAAGCCCGTACCTGTCGCCTTGGAGCAACAAATCAACAGCCTACTTCAGCATAAAGTTCGAAACAAACTACACTGATCTTCAGTTGAAGACCATAGCAACCAGCGGAACATTAAAGCCAGTAGACTATACGACAACAAAACAGGATGAAACTGAAACCGTAACCCTTCAAATCGTCTCCGAATATGAGGAACCGCTTCTAGGCGACTTGCTAATCACCTTCACCCCAAGCGAGGGGCAGGAACATACAGAACCCGATTTCGCAGGTTCGTGCCTGCCGATAGACTATGCGATTATACTTGTGACTCTGTTGGCTATAGTTGCAATTGCTGGCTACCTGACCCTGAAACACAGAGGAGCAACAAAGAAAAACGGATAAGCTGCCCTCAGTTCGCTACTTACTGTGATCTCCAGAGGCTAACCAGCTGGGAAGCCTCCTTTAAGGGATTCCGCAGCATCATTGAGACTCCGGCAGTGCATTCAAGCCAGCATCCTTTGCAAGCGGAAACTTTTCGCCATCCTTCACTGTCCCGTTTTCCCTTCAATATAGCATCAACAGAGCCGCCTAACGTATCCCCAAGCATGATGTCTGACCGAGCCGGACAAGCCAAAAGATTGCCTGATGGGTCTATTGCAACGTACAGTTCTCCAGCGTGACAGATTTTGGGCGCCTTACCCTTGAAAAACAGTTCGAAACCCTTCAGGAAGTCGGTTGGCACCGCCAAGAAGCTGGGGTCAGAGCGCTTGAGCCTCAGCAGGTAGTCTAGAAGACACTGAACTTGCTTATCAGATGGAGTATTTTCTGGTTGTGGGGGATATGGGTGGATGGGCTGAATCTGAGCAAAGTCAACAGTGCTACGGAGTTCCTCGATGAAGCTGGGCAGAATGTCGATGTTCCAGGGGGTGGCGACGCTGTTTACTCCCACTTTTATGCCGCGAGATTTCAGCAGGCGTATGGCTTCAACTGCCTTATCGTAGGTTCCGGGCACTCCCCTTATCTTGTCATGAACCTCTCTGGGACCATCAAGCGATATGACAACCAAGTCAAGAACATCCGCCACTTCAGACACTCTGCTTTCGTTCAGAAGCGTTCCGTTACTGTTCATACTTACCAAGCATCCATGGGACGCGGCTCTCTTAGCGAGAAGATGCAAGTCTTTTCGCAGAAGAGGTTCTCCTCCGCTGAGGTCAAAAAAGGGAACACCTAAACTGCAAACTGCGTCTATGGCAGCTAAAGCCTTCTTTGTTGGCAGTTCTGGTCTGCTTGTTTTCCACCATTCGCAGAAGACGCATCTCATGTTACATCTGCCAGTCACGTTGTAGGATGCAAAGAGGGGAGTGGGCTTTTTCGCCTTAAACTTGAGGAAGCCAGTGATTACTTTGGCGGTTAAGTTAGTGGATTTCATGTTTTCCCTCCCCAAGTTTCTATTCAGAGAAATAAATAGCTTCGTAGACACCAGCAGACGTCGGGGTCTAGACAAACTAATTTTTCTGTTTTGTTCGTTCATACATTTTTTCGAGGGTCCAGCGGATGGAGGATTTCAGTTCTCGGGACCTCTCGCGCCTGAGGTTATTGATGGTTATCTCTCTGATTATGTTTCCGTCCTGTTTAATGCTGAAAGATAACACGTTTTCTGGGGCTAGTTTGCCTTTGGTGGCGTCCTCTTTGTCTTTCTCTTGCATCTTAGCTAAAACGCGCTCCACAAAAAACGATATGAAGGGCGGAGTGTTGATGTCGAAGTTCTTGTCTTCGGCTAACACGATTTGCATCGAGTCTTTTTCGGTGTAGATTTGGGCTAAGAGGTCGCCTGTCACCGTTTTTAGGGGAACACCCCTTTTCTGGGGCACAACCGCGGGCTGCGGGATCTCCTGTTTCTGGGGTGTCGGAACTGGCTTAGAGATTTCGGCTCTCTTGAAGCCCTCCTTGATCAAGGTTGTGTCTATTAAACTGAGCAACGTTTTCAGTTCATCCAGTTCTACTTCCATTGCTTCTATCCTTTTTTCGAGTACAGCACGGAGCTTAGCCATCTTTTTGATGTTCTCTTTTTCGTCGTTTTCGCTCATCTTTTATTCCCTTCAAGTGAATCAATTAATTTTCTCGTCCAAGCTTACATGAACAGATTATCGGCCATAAAAGATATGAAAGAAGCCCTTTTAAGCTTGGTTTATCCCAGAAAAATAGGATGAACAAGTTTTAACGGCGGAAAAATGAAATATTGCCCAAAATAATTCTACACAATTCCGTGAGTTTGGATGGGTCGCTCACCAATTTTGAACCAAACATGGAACTACATTACCAAATTGCGTGAAAGTACAATGCAGAGCGCATTTGATAGGCTCAAACACTGAAGGCTGGCGTCGAATTGTATGAGCAAGATGTTTCTCCAGAGGAAGAAGCTGATTTCAGAAAACCGGAGAGAGCTGAGAATCTTCCTTATTGGGTTATACCTGACACTAAAGGCGTTCTGTAAGGGTTACTTCATGCATGCAGAAAGATTCGAGTTTTGCAGGGACGTTATTGTGCTTGTGTCAGAGGAGACTCCCGCAGAGTATGTTAGGCATCTTGAAGAAAGAAACTATGATTATCATATCGTAGGCAAAAAACACGTTAATCTAGAAAGGTCACTTGAGCTTCTTTCAGAAAAATATGGAATAAAAACAGTATTGGCTGACACTGGAAGAATATTAGGCAACCTGCTGCTGAATCAGGGTTTTGTGAACGAAATCAGCTTACTGGTTCACCCCGTGATTGTTGGAACCACTTCATATAACATGTTTAGCCTTGCCAACAAGAATACTAAACTGAAGTTATGCAAGAAGGAGACCATGGAGAAAGACTGTGTTTGGTTAGTCTACACTCTTGAGCATTAGTCCTCTTTATGGCTAGGGCTATCGAATTGAAATGAGCACACAGCATAGACATTTACGTTGTGAGCGCAGGCACTTCATCAACAGGCTTAAACGTTATCTCCCAGTTTTCTTCCAAAAACTGCTCAAACTCCTTGAAGACAACGCTTTCGGTTTCGTTAAACTTTCGGCACACCTTCTCTCCGGCGTAGACGCCACTTAAGTCAAATATGGCAATTATCTCAGTTAACTCAGGATTTTCCTTTACTTGCGAAATCAGGAATTCAGGCGGTCTTTCTTGAAACAGCCACGCTATGTATGAGATGTCCACAACCTCGTAGGAAACACCGCGACGGATGCCGCATTTGCGGCTTGATGCGATCCTCTTGAAAGTTGAGGGGTGGATGGTTTGTGTCCAAAGAAAACTGTGGTATTCGCCGTCCTCTGTTTTAATCAAGTCTTCGGTTTCGCATGTCTCCCATCCGCTCAATCGGCAATGCTCTTTAAAACAGTCAATGATACTCCATATTGTGGGAAACGATACAGTCATTTTCTTTTCCTAGTACACACAACTGTAGAACAAATGTAGTGTAATCACAGATTTAAGGATATTTGACAAGAACGCCGAAAAAATGTTTTCTAAAACCTCAAAAATTGAACAAATGTAGGAGAATCCACATTTTAGCTACATTTGTCTACGGTTAGACCTCAAATCCGAAAACTTGAACATTGAAAATCTTACGAAAAAACTGCGATAAATCCACATTTTTCCGACCGTAAATAATAAATTAGCAAACATGAAACGTAAATGAACAAATTTCAGGTTCAGACAATGAAGAAGAAAAAGCAAGAGGTTTCCTTGGACAATTTAGATTGGCAAATTCTGCAGGCAATCCAAGAAGACGCGAAGCAAACCTACTCCGAGGTTGGTCGCAGATTAGGCGTAGCCCACTCTACGGTCTATGACCGAATAAGAAAGATGGAGAAAAGTGGAGTCATCAAAAAATGGACTGTGGACATTGACCTAGAAAAAATCGGCATAAATCACATAACCGCCCGCATGACTGTTTTCACTGACCCGAAGGAAAGCGAGAATGTGGCAAAGAGGCTGTCAGAAGCTAAAGAGGTTCTGGAGGTTTCGATGTCGCTCTCTGAAGACTTGCTGATAATCGCGAAAGTGATTGCCAGAGACCAAGAGGAACTGCATTCTTTTATAGCAAAAAACGTTGCGCCACTTCAGGGAGTGCTACGAATCAGAACGTCAATTGTCTCAAAAAAAATTAAAGAAAAAAGATTTCTGATTGAGAAGAAATGAAAACTATAAAAGATTAAGAATCAATAGTTAATTGTAATAGAAACGGTTTCTCAGGAGATTGCCATACTTTGATGAATACGTCTTCAGCCAGAATTCTTAGAACATTATCAAGAGAGAATGCTTTCTATTTCTTCACGTCTGTCGGAAACTATACGGGTCACAAGGCGATGTCGCTGGAAGAGTTTGCAACTAGAATCAGAGAAGTTAAAATTGTGTCTCTGGAGTTCCATCTTTACCGTGGAGACTTCGAAAAATGGGCTGACCACGTTCTAGAAGACAAAATACTGACCGAGAGAATAGGCGCCGTCAAACTTCTGGAACCCGTTGGGAATGCGCTGCGGGACCAGTTAGATTTCACAGTTTCGAAACGTCTTGAGGAACTGAAAGCACAGGATAGTTAGAGGGTTAGCCTTCTATCTTTTTGAGTTGGCTTCGGTACATCTCAACAATCTCTTGGGGGGTTGTTGCGTCCTCCGCAGCCTTGTCCACTCTGTATTTTCCTGTGAAACGCGGGAACCTTATTGCCAGTCCACTTCCTTTTCTTATGACGTTCATGGCGCATGTGTGTATGGGACTAAGAGTTATCTCGGCGCCTCTGATCTCTAGAACAACGGCGGGCTCAAACCAAACATCCACATCAAGAGACGAATTAACCCGAGAATGCTTATGACTTAACTTATGTTTGCTCAGCAGCTTTGGAAGCTTCTCCAAGTCAGCGTCGGTGAATCCTGTTCCAACCTTAGTTACAGTATCGAAAGTGTCCTTGTCTGGGTTGTAGGCTGCGAGAAGGAATGTGCCGTATGTTCCTGCCCGTTTTCCTCTGCCGTGGAGTGCACCCACAACTACCAAGTCTACGGTGTCAGTCATTTCGCTTCTGTAGTCGCGTTTGTATTTTATCCAGAGCCAACCTCTTGCTCCTGCCTGATAAACAGAGTCATCATTCACGGATTTGCACATTATCCCCTCGCTTCCGTCCTCCACAGTCTTCTCGAAGAACTGTTCCAGCTGCTCAGGGTTTTCTGCGAATATATACTCGGCGACTTGAATGTTGTCGGTTTGTTCAATAACTTTTTCTAGGCGTTTATGGCGGATGGGGTATGGCTTCTGGGTCAGGTCTTCTCCGTCAACGTACAAGACATCAAAGACGAAGAGAGAGATGGGATGTTCTGCCATGGCTTCGTTTATTCCATATTTTCGTCTACGGTGCATAAGCTGCTGAAAGGGCTTCATTTCGCCCGTCGTTGGGTCAACGGCAACGGCTTCCCCTTCAACAATCGCCTCCTCAGCCAGCACATGCTTCTGGATGTATTCGACCCCGTCAGGGTACTGGTCAGTAATGTTTTCGAGACGACGAGAAAAGAGAATGACTTTGTCTTTCTTTTTGTGTGCCTGTATCCGCTCGCCGTCATACTTGTATTCGGCTATGCATCGTCCTCCAAGCTTCTCAAGAATCTCCTCAGAGGAACCCAGCCGCTCAGCAAGCATTGGACGAATCGGCTCCCCCGGCATCACCTTAAACTTTTTGATTCCCTCCAGTCCCGTTTCAGCCACAATCTGGGCGACTCTGCCTAGGTCAGATGAGATGTTGTAGGCGCGCTCCAGATGTTCACGGGTTTCTTTTCCGCCCCCAAAAGCTATTGCCAACGCGTCCAGCACTGTCATGTCTGCAATTCCCAGTCTTAGGCTGCCTGTTACGGTTCTGATGATGTATTTTGCCTCGCTTGGCGACGCATCAGACAGCAAACCTGCAAGCAGAGCCAGCTTCTGGTCTACGGAGCCTGAGCCTGTGGAGTTTGCCATCTTGTCTAAGGTTTCGTATACTCTCTGTACAGTCAAGGGCGTCGAAAAGAATGTGGCTTGGGTCTTTTTGGTCATGAATTTTTGGGTTGTTTCTCCGAGGTCTCCGGTTTGTTGTGTGACTGTTTCTATGTCTTTTTCTCTGTGACCTGCTGCCCTAGCAACTGCGCGTATAGCAAGTTTTTCTGCGACGCCGATTTCGATTCCAACGAAGTCGGGGTAAAGTTTTCCCTGTGTGAGATATACGACTTTGTCGATGAGGTTTGTTGGGGTTTCTTTCAGGATTTCGACCAGATAGTCCGTCATTTCTAGCCGTTTTGTTGTTGCCTCAATCTTCTCGTAAGCCTCAGCTACAAGGGAATACTTCACTGGAAACGTCCTCACAACTAGAAAGAAGATTATGAAGATATTAAAGGTTAAACTTCAAAGCCACAATAAATGGGCGAAACTACATGTTAGAAACCAACGGAGATAGCTTAACATCTTTGTTGGTCAAGAAACATTGACTAACATGTAGGTTGTTTGGTCAAGAAAGCTTGACAAAAACACTTTTACGGTATATGTACAGTACTATTATCCATTATGCTTTCTGGCAAAAAAACTAAAGCAGCATTCATGCTGTTGCTGAGTTTTTCCCTTATCCTGTTAACACTCCATGTTCCTTTTGTTGGTGCAACCGAAGATTCTTGGGTAACGAAGGCGCCGATGCAGCAGGCAAGAAGCGGCTTAGGCGTTGCCGCAGTAAACGGAAAAATCTATGCCATCGGCGGCACAACAGCAAGCGGATTCGCTCCCAGCATGCCCGGTCAATGGGTTTTAGGGGGAAACATAGACAGTGACGAAGTTGTAGGTACAAACGAAGAATATGACCCAGAAACAGACACTTGGATCTACAAAGCATCCCTACCGACTCCAAGAATCACTTTTGCTATAGCAGTTTACCACAACAAAATCTACTGCATAGGCGGAAAAACAGCTGACGGCTACACCGGAATAAACGAAGTCTATGACCCAGCAACAGACACGTGGGAAACAAAAACATCTATGCCCGTAACAAGAAGTTGGTTAACGGCAAACGTTGTGGATGGCAAACTCTTTGTAATAGACTATCTGGGAACTTATGTTTATGATTTAGATGCAAATTCTTGGGTCACTAAAACGCCTATGCCCTCTTCAGCGTTTGATAGTTACGCCTCAACAGTCTTCGACAATAAGATATATTTCATAGGTAGCCTCTCAGAAGATCAGCATTATGAGCTGAATAAGATATACGACACCGAAACGGATACCTGGAGTTATGGATCTTCGCCGCCCACAAGTGTCGGTGGCGGTGCTGCAGCCGCTACCACTGGAGAGCTGGCTTCTAAACTGATCTATGTTCTTGGAGAGCCTGGAGGACTCAGACAAGGAGAAACTCTGACGTTTGTTAGAGTTTACGATCCCAAAAACGATAGTTGGAGCCTTGGCGCTGATGCACCAACCAGCCGTTACAATTTTGGTGTTGCTGCTGTCAATGACACCTTTTACGTGGTTGGAGGACACACTCACAGTTATCTCCCAGGCAATTTCGCGCCAAGCGCAGCAAACGAGCAGTACACTCCGATTGGGTACATCCCAGAGTTTCCGTCATGGATAATCCTGCCACTGCTCCTCACAGCAACCTTGTTTATCCTGATCTGCAGAAAGCAACTGACAAAAATGTCAAGTGACTTTCCAAGAAACGGAGATACAATGAAATGACAAAAATTAAGTCAATATTGTCGGGACAAAAGTCTTAGTTTGGGTGGATGGAACGTTATACTTGGATGTCACAGATTCTTGGATTGACAACTTCAACGGGACGGTTGGACTTGATTCACATGTGTCCACTGCACAATTCGACAACGTAGTTGTAATAGACGAATAAACAACTGCAAAACCATCATCCCCTATTTTTGATTGTAATTCTGGCATCATAAATTAAACCGAGGATTCAACTGAATCTTAGCATTACGAAACCTGTGACAAAACAAATCATTTTTTTGATAGCAGTAGTAGCCCGCAGAGGATGTTTAGTGCGCCTACGAGACCTAGGACGCCGATGAAGAGTGGATTCAAGAGCATGTTGATGGACGTTGAAAGGCTGTAAGCCGCTAGGACAGTTATGAAGATGCCTACGGCGAACATGACGAGAGACAGAATTCTGCCAACAGTCCCAGACACCTTGAAGACATCCAGAGCCTCGGTTCCGGTTGTGTCTTTTAGAATCGGCTCTCTTTTCGGAATATAGTCTGGGGCGCTAACAGAAATCTCGCGTTCTCGTTTCTTTTTTCTCGGCAACTTCCCACACTCATAGTCAGCATATTTTAGCTAATCAATTTTACGTGACGACACAAGAATGTTCAGGACTCCCGCAA
>CAZJLG010000005.1:0-19812 GCA_964546665.1 uncultured Candidatus Bathyarchaeia archaeon | reverse complement strand
GTCCATGAGGGAAACTCTGGTATGTAGCCCTGTGTGTCAGTCTTTACTATCCACAGGTAAGGAGGACCTGCATAGGTGTAAGTTCTCCAACCAGCTAAGGCGAATGCGCCATCAGACGTTTCAACTAATGAATAAAGATACTGGTCTCCTGTTTCCGCAAATGTTTGATTCCAAACTTCGTTTCCGCTGGCGTCAGTTTTTACCATCCACGAATCGATGTATGCTTCAGTGCCAATCGCGCCAGAAGCTACACCCGCTAATGCGTATCCGCCATCCGAGGTTTTAATCATCGAGTAAGCTTTTTCATCCCCGCCCATTCCGTAATTTTTGTTCCACTGCATATTTCCTGACCCGTCAGTTTTAATCAACCAAAAATCGGAGTAACTGTCATCTGGTACGTAGCCGCCCATGGCGAATCCTCCATCAGAAGTTGTAACCAGCGAGTAAACGTCTTTGTAGCCATATCTTTCTCCGTATGTTTGGTTCCATTTCATGTTTCCATAGGCGTCAGTTTTGACCAGCCATACGGTGTTGTCAAAAGGGTAAAAACCTGGGACGCCACCTTCTAGACCCGTACGACCGCCAGCTAATGCATATCCTCCGTCCGAAGTCTCAACTATCGAGTAAGCAGTTTCAGCATCTGCGCTGCCATAGGTTTGGTTCCATTCCATGTTACCTTGTGCGTCAGTTTTTACTGCCCAAAAATCGGTTTCTCCAGCACCAAAAGAAAGTGTGCTTCCTGCTAGGGCGTATCCTCCGTCCGAAGTTTCAATTAACGCGTTGGCGGAATCGGCACCTGCTCCTCCATAGGTTTGATTCCATTCCATGTTCCCATAACTGTCCGTTTTAACTAACCAAAAATCGCATTCGCTTCCCTCGTAGGGAATTTTGTTCCCTGCTAGAGCAAAGCCTCCATCCGACGTCGCAATCACCTTTTTTGCAGTTTCAGACTCTACTCCACCATATGTTCTGTTCCATACCATGTTCCCATCTGCGTCCGTTTTGACTAACCAGAAATCGATGCCGCCAGCACTAAACGAACCAGTATATCCAGCGACAGCAAAGCCTCCGTCAGACGTTTCAACCAAGGAGTTCCCTATTTCTCTTCCATCTCCGTATGTTTTGCTCCACATCTCAGAGGCTCCAACCAAACTAATCGAAGCAGAACTAACTAAAACAAAAAGAAGTGTAACCGAAATAGCGAGTGCTGTCTTTTGCTCCCCCATCTTCAACCACCCACCTTCAACTTTTGCATGTTAGCTGAAAAGGTTTTTTGTCAAGAAACCTTGACTGAAGTCTCTTTGTTTTGTCAAGAAAATTTGACAAAAACAGTCTTAAACAAAGGGATTGAAGCGTCTTTGGGGCGAGTTAGTGCCGTCTAAGACGCTGTTTCTTTCAAGCGTGTTTCTTTTTGTTTTAATCAGTTATCCCGTTGTTGTTTGGTCCTCTGAGATTTGGAGCCAAACTTATGCAGGAGCAGGTGATGAGGAAGCCTATGCGCTGATCGAGACATCAGATGGAGGGTACGCGGTAACAGGTTACGATATGCTGTTTGTTAAAACTGACGAGTATGGGAATGTGGAGTGGACCAGACCATACGGAGGTCAATCATTAGTTGCCACATCTGACGGAGGATATGCCTTGGCAGGCTACACTTCCAGATATGCTGTGCCCTCTGATTGTCAGCTGGTGAAAATTGATGCTGAGGGAAATCTGGAGTGGAACAAAACATACGGTGGCTCAAGCCACGATAATGCCTATTCTTTGGTTAAGACACCTGATGGCGGCTATGCCCTAGCAGGCTACACCAATTCTTTTGGGGCATACCACTTTGACTTGTGGCTAATCAAAACTGACGCAGATGGCAATATGGAGTGGGACAGGACATACGGAGGACCAGAATTCGATTCTGCCAACTCGCTGATTGTAACGTCTGATGGAGGATTCATGATAGCTGGGACCAGAGATCACCAAGCCAATCATGTTTATGGAAAATTCTGGCTAATCAAGACCGATTCAGAGGGGAACATGCTGTGGAACCAAACATACAGCTACCAGATAGATGAACGTGCGTTTTGTGTAATCGAGACCACGGATGGCGGCTTCGCCGTAGCTGGCGCCACTGGCTTCTGGAGTAATAACGACATCTTTGTGATTAAAACCGACGAGTACGGGAACCTGGAGTGGAGCCGAACATACGGTGAGGGAGTCGCTCACTCGATAATTGAACTTTCGGATGGAGGCTACGTGTTTGCTGGAGGCAATCGGCTGATAAAAACTGACGCCGACGGAAACACAGTCTGGACAGGCACATATGATGCAGATACAATTAATTCCGTGATTCAAACCTCTGACGGAGGATACGCACTAGCAGGTGGACTAAACGGTGATTTTTGGCTGGCTAAAACAGACGAATACGGCTTTATCCCAGAGTTTCCCTCATGGGCACCCTTACTGATTATGGTGGCTGTGTTGGCGGCTATGACGGCTGTTTACAGATATAACCTAAAGAAAGTCATAGAAAACTGAAAACCACATTTAAACTGCAAGAAATTGTGAACCTTGACGATAGGCCAGTTACCCGGAAATGTGTCTATTAGGGTCCTAATAGCAGTAGATTGTTGAAAAACATCTTTTTTCTGAATTTCAGCAGCACAGCACAATTCTGGTAACTGCTGTTCACATGGGCGTTAGAAACTTCTCGGGTCTGTTGTTGAATGCAAAACATCTAAATTTGACAGACAAACTTAACGTATTCAGAGATGTCCACCGAAAACCGCAGCCAAGTCCGCATAGGACTAGAGGTTCACGTCCAGTTGACCAGCCTAGAAACTAAACTGTTCTGCGGCTGCAGCTCAGACTACAAAGGCAAAGACCCCAACACCCTAACCTGCCCAGTCTGCCTCGGAATCCCAGGCTCACTCCCAGTTCTCAACGAAAAAGCAGTAGAATACGCCGTCATGGCTGCGCTGGCACTAAACTGCAAAATTTCGGAGCGCATGCTCTTCTTCAGAAAAAACTACTACTACCCAGACATGCCCAAAAACTTCCAGATTTCCCAATACGACAAGGCAGGAGGCGTTCCCCTTGCCGTGGACGGCTTCCTCGAAATCGACGTGGGCAAAAAACGGAAAAAAATCCGAATTGGCAGGGTTCATATGGAAGAGGACCCGGGACGGCTTGTGCATCAGGGCGCCATAGACACGTCCCCCTATACTTTAGTGGACTATAACCGCGCAGGAATCTCCCTCATAGAAATAGTCACCGAACCCGACCTTGACTCCCCAAAAGAGGCAAGAATATTCCTTCAGAAACTACGCTCAATCATGGAGCACCTTGGAATCTTCTCAGGCAGACTAGAAGGGTCTATGCGGTGCGACGCCAACATCTCCCTCATCGGCGGAACCCGCGTGGAAGTAAAGAACATCTCCTCCTTCAAAGAGGTGGAACGTGCACTAAGCTTCGAGATTATGCGCCAAAAAAACCTTGTCAAGCGGGGCGTCGCCGTCAAACTTGAAACCAGACACTGGGACGAAACCCGAAGAGTAACCGTCTCCCTGCGCACCAAAGAAGAAGAACACGACTACCGATACTTCCCTGAACCCGACCTTGTGCCCATAGTAATCACTCCCACCTTCATAGAGGAAGTTAAGGAGCGGATGCCTGAGCTGCCAGACGCCAGAATCAACCGCTTCGTCCACGACTACAGTCTGCCCAGATACGACGCTGAGGTTCTGGTAAGCGACAAAGCCTTAGCCGACTTCTTTGAACAAAGCGTACAACTGCTTAACCGCCCCAAAGAAATCAGCAACTGGATGATGAGCGACCTTCTCCGCAGCCTCTACGAAAACAACCTTGAACTCACAGAATCCAAAATCACTCCCCAGCACCTAGTCGAAATGATAAAACTCATAGACGAGGACGTTATAAGCGGCAAAATCGGCAAACGAATCCTCCCAGAAATAGTCCTAACCGGAAAACATCCATCCCAGATTATAGAAGAAAAGAGCTTAGTGAAGATAGGCTCCCGAGACGCCCTCGAAGATGCCGTGGAACAAGTCTTCAAAGAAAATCCAAAGTGCGTACAAGACGCATTAACCGACGAGGCTGCCGTCCACTTTCTGGTAGGACAGCTCATGAAGGCAACACGGGGCAAAGCTGACCCCCAATTAGCAAACCAGCTAATCCAAGAAAAACTGGAAACCATAAAAACCAAAGACAGTTAGTCTTTTTTCTCGGTTTCTGCCTCAATGATCGCCGTCAACATTTTGAAGAGCTCAAGAGCGGTTCCTCTCTCAGCTCCAAAACCCGTTGTTGTTCCCAGCAGGCAGATGCCTTTCCATCCGCGCTTTTTTGCGAGCCCCAGCAGCAACCCTGTGGCGCCTATGATTCTGCCCTCGCCATAAACCTGAAGTCCTTTATCCAGATGTTTCTGGACAAGTTTCGGGGAGGTGGCAGATATGTAAATGTCGTTTCCGGGCTTAGATGTGACCACTCCGCCCATGGTGACCACGAATCTGGTTCCATATTTTTGTGCAAAGTCCAAGATTTCGTCGCATATGTCATAATGGGCTATGGTGTCCTCTAGGGAAGGCTGCGAGTCTCCAGTCAGGATGATGTAATGCTGTTTTTCGGTTTTGGCTGCGTAGAACCTGTAGCGGGGCGGATGGCAGATTCCTTCCTTGTTTACCGCCACATAATCCTGAAAGTATGGCGCATACAGTTCGGCGAAGACTTTGGCATCAGTAGATTCTATCAGATGCCTAGCCGCAATCAACCCCACATTTCCCAGACCCGTAAGCCCCTCTATCAAAATCGGGTCCTTCAGTTGCGGCTCAAAGATTTGGCGGAAATATGGCTTATCCAAAGGGTTCACCCAACAGTTAGTATAACAGGCAATCTATAGTTCTTTCGCATTACTTTATCTGATTGCTGGCTTCCGGTTTCGGTAATCTGTGTTCTGCTCAAAAGTGTATGCCGCCTGCAGCGTCAAATCTTCCCTGAGGGGCGGAGCCAAAATCTGCATCCCGATTGGAAGACCCTCCGTGAATCCGCAGGGAACAGAAATTGCGGGCAGCCCAGCTAGGTTCGCCGAAACAGTGTCCACGTCGCTCATGTAAAGCGCCAAAGGGTCTGCTATTTTTTCTCCAAGCTTGAAGGGCGGAAAAGGCATGGTTGGACCAATCAGCACATCATACTTCTTGAAGGCTTCTTCGAAGTCGTTCCGAATCAGGGTTCGAACCTTGAGGGCTTTCAAGTAATATTTGCTGTAGTATCCTGCTGAGAGGGCGTAGGTGCCAAGAATGATTCGCCGCCGCACCTCGGCTCCGAAGCCAATCCGCCTGTTCTTCGAGTAGACTGTTGCCCAGTCTCCCTCATCCTTCTCTGCCCGGTAGCCGTAACGTAGCCCATCGAATCTTGCAAGGTTTGAGCTGGCTTCAGACATGGCAATAATGTAGTAGGCGGCAAGAGAGTGCTCAAGAGTGGGAAGCGAAGTCTCCTCGATTGTTGCTCCCAGCTCCTCAAGCTTGTGGATGCCGCTCCACACCTGCTTCTCAACAGCGTCGCTTGTTCCTTCGCCGAAATACTCTCTGGGCACACCAATCTTGAAGCCCTCAACACTGTCCTTCAGAAATTCTGTGTAATCTTTTGTGCCAGACTTCACGGACGTGCCGTCCTTGGAGTCATGACCCGCAATAACCGTGAGAAACAGGGCACAATCATAAACATCCTTTGCCATTGGACCAATCTGCTCCAGACTGTTCGCATACGCAATCAAGCCATAACGGCTCACCAACCCATAAGTCGGCTTCAACCCCACAACCGAACAGTAACTGGCTGGGCAACGAATAGAACCCCCCGTATCGGTTCCCAGCGCCAAGACCGCCTCGTCAGTGGCGATGCATGCTGCGCTGCCTCCAGATGAGCCTCCGGGAACCCGTGAAGTGTCCCAAGGGTTGCGGGTTGGACCGAAGTGGCTGGTTTCGGTGCTGGAGCCCATGGCGAACTCGTCCATGTTTGTTTTGCCGATGATTATGCCGTCTTCCTGTTTGATTCGTTTGATGACTGTGGCGTCGTAGGGGGGAACGAAGTCTTTGAGCATCAGCGAAGAGCAGGTTGTTGCTATTCCTTTTGTGCAGATGGCGTCTTTGACGGCGATGGCGACGCCCGCCAGTTTGCCGACCTGTTTTCCTTCTGAAACTTTTTTGTCAACCTGTTTTGCCTGTTTGAGAGCCTGTTCTTCGACGAGGGTGACGTAGGAGTTGATTTCTGGTTCCAGCTTGTGGATTGTTTCAAAAATGGCGTGGACGCATTCTTCAGCTGTTGCCTCGTTGCCCTGTATCTTTTGGATGGTTTCTTGGGCTGTTAGCTCCTGCAGCTTCATCTTGTCTGTGTCTCCTAGACGATTCTGGGCGCTTTGATGAATTTTTTCTCCTTTTTCGGGGCGTTTCTGAGAGCCTCTTCTATGGGCAGCGAAGGCTCCGTCTTGTCTCTGCGGGACACGTTCTTCAGGTCCAAAACATGGTACGTGGGTTCAACCCCCTCAGTGTCCACTTCGTCAATCTTTTTGAAGTAGTCAAGAATTTCGTTGAACTGTTCAGTGAAGAGAGCCTTCTCTTGGTCAGAGAGTTCTATGTGGGCGAGCCATGCAATGTGCTCAACATCCTTTTTTGACAGGTGCTGTCCTTTCATCTTTCACTCCTTCATCACAACTGCTGGAGGCAACCAGCAACTCACAAACGTAAACGTCTCTGTCAAGGTCTATTCTGGACCACTTTTAACTCTTCTGTAACCCAAAATACGCTCAGCTTTCAACTCCTTCACAATATGTATGTGGAATCCAAAAACGTTTTATTCTTCAGGCTCGGAATCTGAACAGAGCACACGCAGATCCTATCAAGGTAGAATATTAGCGTTCCCACCCACACGCGATTCGCCTTTTTTGCGTGTGCTCCACCCCTTCCATTATAGTATGCATTAACACCTTTTGGTAAATCTTGGTGGTTATTCTTCTCTGCGTCTTCTGATGATGAAAACAACAGCGACTACGCCTGCGACGCCGCCAACCGCGCCTATGATGATGAGAAGGTACTGGTTCAGGAATGTGTCGTTCACCGTGAATGCTATCGAGTTGCTGTACGCCGCGTTTATTGCTTCATCTTCAGCTATTTGGGCGTTTATTTGCCATAAACCCAGCGTTTCGGGCTTCCAGCTCAAAATGTACGTTCCGTTGACGTCTGTGCTAGCCGTCTGTTTGACTGTGGAGTTGCCGCCAATAAACACTACGGTGACGTTCAGGTTCTCCAGCATGGGGTAAACCTGCCCCACCACGGTTACATTCTCTCCAATGGTTACCGTCCTAGACGTAACGTTACATGTTAATGAGATAGTCTGTTTAATTACGGTGAAGTTCAGGTAACTGCTGGAGGCTGGAAAATAGGTTTCGCTGCCGTTCCAGTCTGCCCAGACAAACCATGTTCCCGTCGGCTTCAGAGAGCAGGTATCCGTGAAATTGCCTAAAGCGTCCGTGGACACCACACTGTATACTACATTGCCGTCTGCTGTTTCGTTCAGTAATGTATACTCCGCAAAAACAGCCGCCAACGTTGTGACGTTTAACACAGAAGAGTTCAGCAGTGCATAAGTCAAGGTCACATCTGTTTCACTCACGGGAAGTGAACCCGTCACCGTAATGTTTTCGCCATAATAAACACTTGAAGCCGACAAACCCAAAGTCAGGTTCGCCAAGTTCTTCACTTCGTAGCCGCCCATAACTTCGGCGCTGTTGCCGCTGGTGTCACGAGCCAAAACCGTGTAGTTAACTTTGGTTCCTGCTGGCTGCCCAGGAATCGTTGCATTGTATGTTTGCTTCTGGGACGCAACCATTTCCATGGCAGCTGATGTTCCCCAGCCATCAGTTGTATAATTCAGCGTCACCGTTTCCAAGTTGCCCTCTTCTTCTATGTGGGCGGTTATGCCTGTCGGGTTGCTGGGGGTCGTCTTCTCGATGGGATCAAGTAGCGTCAACTGCGGAGAGTCAAAATCCGTTTTAACCATAAAGTCTATGGTGCCCTCTCCATGCTCTGCTATGAACGCAAGATGATAAAGCAGGTTTCCTTCCACAGGGGCAGTGAAATTGATCAGCATATCCTCGCCCGGATACTCGCAGCTAGCCATTGCTCCGACGATCCTGAATCCCTCGCTATCAAGATTGTATCCGCCATAAATTTCTGACGTGTTGCCGTATAGTCCCGGTTCCCAAGCCAGAGGCACACCATTCAGCAAGTTTTCTTCCTCTTTTGGGTTCGTCATGACGTAAAGTCGCGCTTCGTACATGTCAAGGTTGTCTGGCACATCAACCCACACCTCGATGCGGCTGCTTGTTGTGTTGAATTCGTATGCCCAAGTCGTCTTTTCAACAGGCTCATCATCCACTTTTCCTTCCATGTAGCGGCTGTACCATCTGCCTGAATCAATGTGCTCAATAAGCATGAAAGTCGCTGCGGCAGATCCGTTGCTTTCCCGGGCGTCGTTCCTTATCTGGAAACTGTAGTTGCCTGTTTGCTTGGGGATGAAGAAGGGGTGGTCAACTGTTGTGCCCAGGTGCTCAGGTAATCCCGCTGCCTCAGTGTGATAGGATTCCAGTTCGCCTGAGGGGTTGTAGACGAAGATGTCGTAGTCTGTTTTGTTTATGTCAGAGGAGGAGTAGTCTATCCAGTCTCCGTAGCAGTAAACGCGGTAAGCTGAATCCGCATCCAAGGGGTAAACGTACGTCCAGTCTGAGCCTATCGGAATCTGGGACGCATTGATTCTGACAGGAAGAACAGGCTTATTCACGTAGGTCCAGTTTCCGAGGTCATACGGAACTATGGGCTCCGCTGAAACTTGGGCAACTGACGGAAAAGGCATCGGCGTTATCCCAGTTATGGCAAAGCTTAGAACAAGGATGCATAAGCATAAGCCCTTAATTTTCCACCCACTCACCTGACTATTCCTCATCAGCATTGTATTTTGTTTGAATTGGATTGTTGTTAGCATGGTTGTCGGGAAGGGGTAAAAATGGTTATGAAAAGAGACTAACTACCCAAAATATAGATTGACTTATTTGACTCGGATTCAACAAACATTCTATGGAGATGCAGTATTTGAGAGTAAATCTGGTGTCTGTTGCAAAAGTTACACACGGGTTGTTTTAAGAACATTCCATCGAGAATATGCCTGTTGGAGAATACTGTCATGTCTGCTCAAGAGGAAACTTACGATGAGGAAGAGGAAGAGAAGGTTCTTAACGCCGAAGAGGTCACCCTGATTGCCACAGACTTCCTGAAGAGACTGGGAAACAAGCAGGGTCTTAGACCCATCAAAGCATCCCTAGAAGAAGACATCTACATTGTTGAGGTGGGACTAAGCAAAAAAATTGCCACAGTGCAGATCGACTCCACCACGGAACAAATCAAGGAATACGAAATCAAAGAAAAAGAAGAAAAAAATCAGCAAGCCTCTTCTTCATTCATTCCTCTCACACCAAAAAACATAATCATGCTAGCCGGAATCGCAGGCGCAGCCGTCGTAGTCTCCGCTCTACTGGGAATCCAATCCCTAATATCCAGCATACTCTAACCCCCGGAAAAGCACGTCCAGCAACTGTTCTGCTCTTGGAAAAACAGAAAAAATACTGTTTTCAACAATGTACCTCTATTAGTTTCCTAATATGCCACTGTTCTGGGCTTTTAGCACCATTGCATGATTTGTTCTGGAATTTTAGAAAGCGGCAGCACCTTATCTACGACGCCTTCCTGTATTGCCATTTTGGGCATGCCAAAGACTGTGCATGTTTCTTCGTTCTGTGCTATGGTTCTTCCGCCCTTCTCTTTGATGACTTTTATGCCATACGCGCCGTCCCGACCCATCCCCGTCAAAATCACCCCAATCACCTCTGACCCATAAACCTCCGCCGTAGTCTTCATCATAGGGTCAACGGCAGGCTTCACACCATGCTCCGGAGGTCCATCATCCAACTGCACCCGCCCATCTCCTGTAACGGTCATGTGATAGCCTCCCGGCGCAACAAGAGCCTGCCCCTGCCTGACAGCATCCCCCTCTTCAGCTTCCTTAACTCCAAAACTGCAGAGCCTATCCAGCCTCTTCGCAAACGAATTGGTAAAGCCAACAGGCATATGCTGCACAATCAGTATCGGCGGCGTGTTTTCTGGCAAGTTAACCAGAATCTCTTCCACCGCAGGAGGACCCCCTGTTGAGGCTCCAATCGTGATTATCTTTTCTTGGATTCCTTGCTTAGTTCGAACTGGAGAAGCTGCACTTTCATGTGTAACGATTTTGGCTTGCGCCGCAGTTTTGATTCGGTCCACAAGCTCGCTTCGCACCTTCTCTATGTCAAGGGAAATTTGCCCCGAAGGCTTTGGGATGTAGTCAACGGCTCCAAGTTTAAGCGCCTTGAAGGTGATTTCTGCGCCCTCCTGGGTGGTAGCGCTCAACATTATAACTGGCATGGGATGCTGCTTCATGATTTCCTTTAGTGTTGTCAAGCCGTCCATACGTGGCATATTAACGTCAAGAGTGATTACATCTGGGTGAAGCTGAGAAATCTTCTGTAAAGCATTAACTCCATCAAAGGCTGTGCCAACAACAGTCAACTGCGGGTCCGAATCAATCATGCTGGTAATGATTTTTCTCATAAAAGCAGAATCGTCAACCACCAAAACCCGCAAACATTACTCCTCCCACAAAAACCACCAAAACAAATCAGAAAAACAACAAAAAAGGGGTAAAGAGAACATGAAACATGCTCCATTACTGCCCAAGCATCTCTGCCATAGTCAAGTAGCAGGTATCATCTTAACTGAGACTGACTTCCTTGCTGTGCGATTTCTCTGTTCTGGCAGTTCATCTTTGCTGTCAGAAATTATTTTGGCTAAATCAAGGATGACTACGAGTTTTTCTCCCTGTTTTCCGACACCCACCAAATAATCCTCTAACTTTTTGGTGACCTGCATATGCCTCTCAATGTCTGCTCCAACGAGGGTTGAAACCTCTGTCACCGTGTCAACTACGACTCCCACCGCAGCCTTTCCCATCTCGATGACAATGATTTTTTCGCCTCTGCCTTCCTTCTTTATGTTCAGCCGCTTCCTAAGGTCCATCACAGTTATTATTTGACCTCTAAGGTTGGTTACGCCCTCAATGTAGCTTGGGGCTCCCGGAACCGGCGTCACAGCCTGTACGTCCCTGACTTCCCTAACCTGCCCCACCGGCACGCCATAGTTTACGTTGCCGACAGTGAAGTTAACAATCTGCGTATCTTCAGTTGCTGCCATTGAAGCTTCCTCACTGCCAAAGTTGCCTGAAATTCTTGACTTCTGTAACGATTTTCTGTGACAGCTCTATGACCTTGACGACTTCCTCTTGAACCTTTATGGCTGCAGAGGCTACCTCTTCTGTAGCTGCTGTCTGTTCTTCGATGCTTGCTGCAGTTTCCTCTGATGCAGATGCGGACTCCTCTGAGAAGCTTGCCACCTGCTCAATTACGTTGCCCACCTCTTCGAGGTATCTGACGCTCTCCTGAACTGCTGTTCCAAGCTGTTTGGTTACTCCCAAAATCTCCTGCATGGACTCTGCTACTTGCTGCGAACCGTCAACTGCCTCGTTAACATTTATGTCCCCGTCTCTGGCGGCCTGATCTGCACTCTTTGACATGGTGCCTGCTCTTTCTCCCGCCTTTGTTATACTATCTATGGACTCAACTGAGGTCTTTGCTGCGGTTCCTGCTTGTCCTGCTAGCTGTTTGACTGCGTCAGCTACTACTGCGAATCCGCGTCCTGCTTCTCCTGCTCTGGCGGCTTCGATGGCTGCGTTCAGAGCCAGCATGTTGATTTGTCCTGCAATCTGTGAGATGTCGTCAGCTAGTCCAGCTACGTTTTTGACTGAAGAGTTCACTTCGCGGATGGTTGTTTCAACGTCAGTTGACGCTTCTTTGATTGCCCCCAAAGATTTCAGAGCCATTTTTCCGCTTTCGCTGGCGTCTTGCGCTAGCTTGTTGGATGACTCTACGATTCGGTTCACTTCACCTGTGCTACTGTTGACGTTATTCATTTTCAGCATGAGCCCTTGAACGTTCTTCGCTGTGTCTTGGGCAAGCTTTGAGAGCTTCTGTGCGCCATCAGAAACATTCTGTGAAGCTGCCATCACCTGCTCCATGGAATTACTGAGCTTCTCGGTTGCCTGTGACGATTGCGACCCCATCGTGCCTATGTTCTCTGCCGTCTTCAGTATCTGCCCTGAAAGGTCCTCAATGTTGTTGGCTACAGTGCCGCTGTACTCGACTAACTGCTCTGTAGTATCCAGCGCCTCCTTCAGCTCGGTTATATCCGAGATGGTCTCCAGTGCGCCTATGACGTTGCCTTTTCTGTCAAAAAGTGGTGAACCTGTGCATCGGATGTGCCATTGTCCATTAGACGTTGTCTCCCCCGTCTCTGGCTTCTTGTTTTTCATCGCTATTGCACAAATGCAGTTGTCAGTTTTGCAGTGGTTTGTTTTTAACAGGTCATAACATTTCTTGCCAACAATCTCTTCAGAAGTAGACCCTAACTGGTTAGCGCCATACGCGTTGATGTAGGTGATGGTGAAGTCCTTGTCGATGGCTATGATAGGTGTTTGTGCTCCAGCAAGATATTGCGCTTGCTGCTCGTTCTTCTCCACCTCTTTCTTAAGAGAGGTTACATCAACTACATATTCTATCGCGCCGTTAACTTCGCCGCTGTCATCCGTAGTTGGCGTACCCGTCATCCAAAGATTCATTTCATTATCGGAAACGGTTTCAATGGACTTCTGTTTCTTGGTATTCATAGCAACATCGCAGGCACATTTTGCGGTTTTACAGTGCGCAGTCCTGAAGAGGTCATAACATTTCTTCTTGCGGATAATCTTGCCTGGAGTCGAATTCAGCATTTTTGCGCCATAATCGTTGATGTATGTGACGTCAAAGTCCTTGTTAATGGCAACAACAGCCCCCTGAACTCCCTGTAAATATTGAAGATATCTTGTGGCTGTTGAGTTTAGCATTTTATTTTTAGACACTGCCTTTTTCCTCCTTACCCAATAGAGCAAAAAAGGCGAAAAAAACTATTAGATTATGTGCATAAGTTATCTGACACACAGATTTGCAGTCATTGCATCATTTTCTGTGGTGCTGTCAACTGCTGAAACCATAATGTCATTTCTGGTCCTCAATCAACCTGTGCTAAAACAACAAAATTAGAGCTTAGGCGCTTTTTTGGTAAATTCGGCATTTGGCGTCGACACTGGCAAATTTTTTGCTTGTTTCGGCTCCCACAAACTCGGTTTTTCCCGTTACCAGATAGCCGCCGCTTCTCAGCGAGTTCCAGAAATTTATGTAAATCTTTTGTTGTATCTCTTTTGAGAAGTATATCATAACGTTCCTGCACAAAATCAAATCCAGATTCTGGTGCCGTGGAGTTGTCATCAAATCCTGCTCTTCAAATTGTACAAGCTGCTTGACAAAAGGCTTCACTTTGTAGTTGTCATCTTCACATTCAAAGTATTTGCTGAGCAGCGTTTCGTTGATGTCCTGAACCATGCGGCAAGTATATTCTCCGCCCTTAGCTTTTGCGAGAGCTGTTCTGTCAAGGTCTGAAGCGTAAATCTTGACTTTGTAATTATTCAATTGCTGTTTCGCCACTTCATGCGCCAGAATGGCTAAAGAATAAGGCTCTTCGCCGGTGGCACATCCCGCGCTCCAAATTCTAACCCAACGCCTAGACGATAAAAGTTTAGGAAGAACTGTTGACTCCAGAAATGAAAAGACGTCAGGGTCTCTGAAGAACTTGGTGTAGTTTATGGTGAGGTCGTTGACAAGAAGGTCATACTCACTCGAATTCTCTTTCAAATATTGAATGTAATCAGAATACGTTTGTGTTTTGGTTACCGCCAGCCTAACATTCAGCCTTCTTTTCAAGTAGGATTCGCGGTAACATTCAAAGTTGATGTTAGTGCCCTCATGCAGCACCTTCTTGAGCTTATCAAACGCCTCAGCATCTACACAGTTTTCAGGGACTGACAGATTCATGTTCCCGCCCACGACAGCCATTCTCGGCTCTTGTTGATTAGCAGTTTTTGAAGTTCCACGCTTGGAAACATCAGCAACGTTCCCTCAGCGGAGTTACTGCTTCTTTTGAAGCGGGTGTCAAAAACTAATGCAACGTCAGATACCAAAGCTTGCTGCACAGCAAAGCCGTCAATAATTGCATCAAAAGAGTCCGTGACCAAGTGGGGTGACATCGGAACCAGTTCAATATCGATAAAGTCTGCGATTGCGCTGAGAAAAGCGCCGATCATGATTGACCCAAGTTCTTTTATTGCCGATGCTTCCGTTTCTGGGTCAATGTCTTCTGGGGATGGCGCCATTGCCATTATTGCGGCAATCTTTTTTGCTTCCTGAGCGTCGAGAGCCAGTAGGATGTCGCAATCGGCTGTGCCTCTCAGCTGCATATACGTCACTGATGTGATTTGGTCATGTTTTCCGTATATTTTTGGTACAAGATGTGATGGAACTATGTGAAGTCTAGGCACTTCCACTGTTATAGATTCGTTAACTATCTCTGAAAGCGCGGTTGTCGCGTGTCCTGTACCTATGTTTCCCAGCTCTAACAGTATTCCTAAATCCTGTTCTCTTTCACTGGTGAACCCTTGAGTACTCTGGAGCTCTCCGTTTTCTTCCATTTTTTACATCGTCCTTTTGCTCATTTTTTATTACCCTTCTGAGGGCGCATGACTCTCTGTTCATTTAGCCACCGTTATGCACCCATTCTTTCGCTTTTTCTGTTAGCATGGTCTGCAGTTGCCTGCTTGGGAACATCACGAGACTGCCACTTATGTTGCCGTCAGCGCGCTTGAAGTGTGTGTCAAAAATTATTGCCGTATCCGAGGCAAGCGTCTGTTTTATGAGGAAACTGTCAAGTATCGCGTCGAAGGTGTCCGTGGCTCGTTGAGGAGGATGAGGGACCAGATTTGCGCCAGTGAAATCGGATAGGGCAGTTAGAAATGAGCCGATTACAATGTTTCCCAGCTCTTTTATTGCCGATGCTTCCGTTTCTGGGTCAATGTCTTCTGGGGATGGCGCCATTGCCATCATTGCAGCGATTTTTCTGGCTTCCTCTATCTCAAATAGTAACAAAATGTCGCAACTGCCTTCTCCTCTTAGTTGCATGTAAATTGCTGTTGTAAGGTTGTCATGTTTTTTGTAGAATTTTGGAACGTTATGTGGTGGCAAAGTGTGGATTTTTGGGACCTCTATCAAGATTTGTTCTTGAAAAATTTCGGACAGTGACGTAGCTGCGTTTCCTGCCCCAATGCTTCCCAATTCGAGAAATATCTCCAAGTCTCCGCCTTTGTCAGTAGAGCCTTCTGTAATGCTCTCGGTCATATTCTCTTCACCTCCCCGTTTCCCTTCTGCACATGCACTGACCCATTAACAACATTGAAAACGACTTTTCGGCCACAAGTTCCCCTAACATCTTCCGCCAACAGCCTAACCCCCTTCGCTGCCAACGCCTTCTTCACTGCCTCAACATTCTTCAATCCTATATTCAGTGCATCAGACCTCAAATCTGGAAACATGTTTGCGCCGCCCGCAATCTTAGCCGTCAAACAACAACTTCTTTTTCCCCTTTTCTGTAGAGCCTCAATCATGGCTGGGACTGCCGTGTCGGCATACTTGTAAGGAAAAGATTTGCTGCGTTTTACGCTCGAGTTAGGCAACATAATATGCGCCAATCCACCGCACCTGTTTGCCCGGTCATGGATACAAATTGCAACGCATGAACCAACAGTAGTTACCAAAACAACTGGCCTAGCTTCAACCTTCATGTCTGCCATGTCAACCCGCACTTCCTTTATTGCGGAAACCGCATGATTTTGGAAATCAGCAGCTGACGAAAGCGGAGTTGTGAGCTGCATATCCGCTGCTTTAGGTGACCCTTCTCTGCTTTGTGGCAATTTGGAGAGCTTAGCACCTAAAATGTTGATTGGAAACAGCCGATGAAGATGACAAGTCCACAAAACGAGGGACCTCAACAATACTTGGACAGAACTTCCAAGACTTTCTGGGGCTTGAAAGGCTTCGTGACGAAATCTTTTGCTCCCGACTTCAAGGCTTCAACGATCAGGCTCTGTTGCCCCATAGAGCTGCACATAACGCACGTCGCTGCTGGGTCTTCTGACATGATTTGTTTGAGCGCTTCAATACCGTCTTTAGCCATTGCTCCAGCAGGCATTACTATGTCCAGCAAGACAAGGTCTGGTTTGTGTTGGCGGTATAATACTATTGCTTCGTCTCCGCTTCCTGCTTCAGCAATAACGTCGTGTCCTGCCTGCAAGACGATTCTTTTTAGCACGTTTCTCATGAATGAGGCGTCGTCGGCTATTAGAACTCCTGCCATGGTTGTTTCGCTCCAAAAGTTTTTAGTTGGTTTGTGGCATTTTTTTGCAGTCTTTTCATTAGGTTCCCACCTGACTTCGATTAGTTCTTGCCAAAGAATAAAAATATTATGTCTTAATATACCCGATTACTGAACAATAACACAAATCAACTTTATGCAAAACCAGCAAACACTAAACAATATATCTATGAGTTTTGCTCTTCGTCTGCTGCCGCAACCAAGTCTCGCTTACGAAACCCCACTTGAAGTCCTCGCCCTCAACATACAAAACAAGCAAAAGGTCCGAATCGCCAAGCTTAGTATACTCCACCAAGACGTCATACAGATTTTGAGAAATGTCAAAACACAAATCCAGCAATTGACTTTCCCCCACCTTTTTTGCACTGAAAACCGCACTATAGTTTTTCTCTTTTTCAGACTGCTGAACAGTTACCCTGTCCACGTGATACAGCTTGTTTTCATACTTCAAAATAAGGTGACGAGCATTCTCTGATCGTGTTTCCACTCTTTCTTTCATACCAAATCAACTGCTCGAATTCCAGCAACAGCCATTCAGACAGATAGGTGAAAATAGTAATTAAACGGTATTTCCAAGTTCGATGCATTTCCGAAAACGAGCGATAAACGATGCTCCAGCCTTTTTGATGCGAGAACCTTGGAACGAATCAGAAAAAACCTGTGTGCGTTCGTTCCAGCTTGCCTAGTCTGTTGTTCCGTTGTTTTTTTGGCTGATAAAATAAGGGATGTCCAAAACTGGAATAACTCTGCCGTTTCCGAGAATAGTGAAGCCGCTGTATCCTTTAACGTTAACCATGGTTTCAGCCAGAGGCTTAATCATTATTTCCTGTTGACCAATAACCGAGTCCACGGCAAGACCCACCTTCTCATCTTCGCTGTTTCCATGCGACACCATAACTTCCAGATACTCCGGCTCCTTCTCTTCCTCAAGACCAATCAGCTCACGCAGGTGAAGAAGAGGAAGCACACGCCCACGTACCACTATCGCCCTGAAACCTCCAAGCGACTTTACCTGTTCTCTGTCCACACGAACTATCTCTGACACTATGCTTGTCGGAATCGCAAATGTCTGATCTGAGTCCTTGACAAGAAGAGACGTGACAATTGCTAAGGTCGGCGGCAATCTAAGACTTATTCTTGTTCCTACGCCAACATTAGTTTCCATATTAACTGTGCCTCCGAGAGCAGCAGTCTTCGTTTTTACAACATCCATTCCTACTCCCCTGCCGCTCGTCTCAGTAATCGTCTTCGAGGTTGACATGCCAGGCAGAAAAATGAGGTTCGTCAGCTGTTCTTTGCTCATCTGTTCAGCCTCAGCTTTTGAGATGAATCCCTTCTTTATTGCAGAGTTTTTGACCTTCTCTGAGTCAATACCTGCGCCGTCATCTGAGACTTCAATAATCACGTTTTCTCCTTTACGTTTCGCAACCAGCCATATTGTTCCTGTTGGGTCTTTGCCACAGTTCTTTCTTTCTTCAGGTGATTCTATTCCATGATCAACGCTGTTTCTGATTATGTGTATAAGCGGCTGACCAATCTCATCCAGGACTGTTCTGTCCACTTCAATTTCTCTTCCCTGAACGTCGAGGTTTATTTTCTTTCCACTCTTCCTTGCCAGGTCTCTTACGAGTCTTGGGAATCTGTCAAAGATTTGGCTGACCGGAACCATTCTGATTTGCATGGCTAGGTCCTGGAGGTCTGTGGTGAGCCTGTCAATGTTTCTTGTGAGGCGTCTTACAGCATCATTTTTCAGTTCAGAAGTGGTTTGAAGCAGCGCAATCTTGTTTATCACAAGTTCTCCGGTTAGGTTCATTAATTCGTCCAGCAGTTCAAAATGCACTCTGACTGTTTGGGCTGTCCGGGCGTCAATTGTGGGCTTAGTTTTGTTTTCGGCTTTAACTTTCAGTGTAGCCGCTTTGCGTTTGGATGATTCTGGGTCAAAGGTATCTACTTGGACTTGGTCTATTTCACAAACTGACGTGGCGCATTCTATAATCTCTTTTTTGCTGGATTTTGTTAGAAAAACAATTTTCAGTTCAGGTCCGATTTCCTCTGCAGCCTTGTCCTGCATGCTCGGCACAGTCTTGACTGTTTTTCCTTTCTTTGCAAGATTTTCTAGCACCATATTTGCTCTTAATGGCTTGAAAACGCAGTCGTCACTAAACTTGACGGCAACAAGAAAACATTTTTTTCCCGACTTCAAGGCTTTGTTGATTGTTTTCTTCTCTTTTTCGCCGAGGCTTATTGTGTCTGTTTCTGCAGGGAAACTTTCTTTGCGGTTCAGAGTTGTGTCCTGTGTTTTTTTGGAAAACTCGTGCAGCCTCTCCACAAACTGTGTGGTTTCAAGTTTCTCATCTATCCCATTTTGTATGTTCTCTATCTGTGCCGTCAAGGCATCAATGCACTCGAGCAGAACATCGATTAGGTCGCTTGAAACTTGACCGCCTTTTCGTAAGCCATCAAAGACGTCTTCCATTGCATGAGCTAGGCCTTGAAGGTCCTTGAACCCCATCATTCCAGAGGAGCCTTTTAGTGTGTGAGCTGACCTGAAGATGTTGTTTAGAGCATCTGTGTTTTTTGGGTCCTTCTCCAAGATTAGAAGTGACTGAGTTAAAGTCTCTATGTGCTCTCTGGCCTCTTCTATGAATGCTTCTCTATACTGTTCCATGTCCAAAGACAAGCTTCGCATCTCCTACTGGGTTCATGCATGTTGCCTGGTCTGGTACTTTGTCTTTGTCCCAGTTTTTGTTGGGTAGAAATTATTTAACCATGTGTGTCAATGCGTGCTACATGTAAATAATGTGTAGAGCATGCTTTTTTGGTGTAGTTGCTGGGTTTGTTGATGTGGATTTTGGATGCTGGCTCTGTTTTTGTGTTGTGGATTTCTTTTTTTGAATTCAGTGCCTGATTTTTTCTATTTATGCAAAAGTTGTAGTGTTCTTTTGAGCTGCTAAACCGCAAAAAGAATATTGAATCATACGACATAATACTCTTATTTGAGGGCACCTATTCTATGTCTGTCGGAAAAGTGGGTGGATAGCAGAAATGCCTCAAGATAAGGAACAAACAAATCTTCGCAAGAAAATGGTTGTCCTTACTTTACTAAGTTGCCTCTTTGCAAACGAGTCCCTCATACAAATCTCCCTCTCCACCCCTTTTCAAAACAAATCCAAATCAAATAAGGAGGTGGGAAGTTTATGAGAAATATTCTGAAAAACCGTTTGGCTTTGAGCACAGTAGTTACAACGCTGATCATACTAGTAATTTCAGTTCTGCTCGCCGGAGTAGTCACCTACTTCGCCATCAACGTCACCAGCAC
>CAZJLG010000004.1:0-20356 GCA_964546665.1 uncultured Candidatus Bathyarchaeia archaeon | reverse complement strand
AATCACTTTTCAGTGGGGTCAAAATCGTCATCGCCCACCAAACAACATTAAATGTTTCTCCAGCATAAAAGTATAGCCTAAGCAACAGGTGGCGAGCAAAGGGTGTCTAAAAGGGTGAGGGTTGTTCCGTTAGCTGAGGAAAGTCTTGGAGTGCGTTCCATGTGCACTTATGTGGAAACGGCAGACGCAAGGATTCTTTTGGACGCCGGTGTATCTTTGGCTCCTAAGAGGCTGGGCTGTCCTCCACATCCCCGAGAGTATAAGGCTCTGGCAGAATCCCGCAGAAAGATTGGTGAAGCAGCAGAAAAAGCGGACATCATAACCATTAGTCATTATCATTTTGATCATCATACGCCTTCGTACACGGATTGGTTCACTAACTGGTCTTCAGTGGAGGCTGCAAAAAAGATCTACGACGGAAAAGTTGTGCTCGCCAAAAGTTACCGTTCCATGGTTAATGCTAGCCAGAGACGCCGCGGATGGATGTTCAAGAAAACAGGGGGCAGCTACGCGAAAAAGTTGGAAACTGCGGACGGCAGAAGCTTCAAGTTTGGGGAAACAACTTTGCGGTTTTCTGATCCTGTTTTTCATGGAGCCGAAAACTCGGATTTAGGGTGGCTGTTGATGGTGACGATTGAGTTTGCAGGCGAGAAAGTTGTGTTCGCGTCTGATGTTCAGGGACCCATTTATCGTCCTACGTTGGATAAGATTTTGGCTGAAAAGCCGGAACTGGCCATTGTTGGAGGACCTCCAACATACTTGTCCGGATTTCGGGTGAAGGAGGAGGATATAGAAAGGGGGATGAGAAACATGATAAGCCTAGTTGAGAATGTGCCCACAACAATCTTGGCGCACCACACACTCAGAGATGAACAGTGGCATAATCTTGTCCAGCCCATATTTGACGCAGCCACAGAAAAGGGTCACAGCATCCTAACGGCAGCTGAGTACTTGGGAACAAAAAACAACTGTCTGGAGTATCGCAGAAGACAGCTCTTTGAAGCTGAGCCGCCAAGTTCTGAGTTTGAAAAATGGATAAAACTGCCGTTGCCAAAAAGGAAACTCATAAAACCGCCGATTTAGAGGCGGCTCTAATCTACTTCGTGTCTAACAAGCATTCTGCGGAATTGCCTAGCGTGATGATAGTCAGATTTAAGTTGTTTCAGTTCATCCGCTTCTTTCTCAAGTTTTGCAAGTTTCTCTCGAATCTCTTGAATTTTCCTGTTCATTTTGAACTCCGAGGCACCATTGTCGGATTTTATAAAAAGCACTTATGAAACGAAAATATGTACCCAGAATTCATAATTGCTATTAATAAATCGCATCAATACTGAGAAGTTGGAGATAGAAAATGTGGTGCCCCAACTGCAATGCGGAAATAGCATCAAGCCGAACAGGTCTTGAAAGCAATTTTTGTCACTGCAAAGAGTGTGGAACCATAATTTATCTGTCAAAACATGAGAGGTGAAAAAGGAAATGGAAAGTGTGATACCCCCAATGATCTTCATGCTTATCATAGGCGGAGTTACTGGCTACTTTGCAGGACACCTAGTCAAAAGGGTCAGAGGAATGGCGCTAACCATCGGCATTATTGCCTTTGTCGTGATAGTCTTGGCGTACACAGGCAACCTCAACTTGAACTTTGATGCGATAACCTCAAACATATCAAGCATCGCAGGCGTTATTGCCCCATTAGGGATTGTAGCTCTGGTGTCCAGTGTTCCTTTCGTAGCTAGCTTCGTCGCTGGTTTATTCGTAGGATTTAGAAGGGACTAATCAGCCCTCTAGCCTTTAACGTAGCTAGCCAGCTTGGGCATAAGTTCAGTTCCTTTAGGGAGAATACCTAATTCTCCCTTTTTGCATTCTTTTTCAGAGAATCTTTGAACCTTATCTGCCTGTAGATTGTTTCCTGCAATAAGAAGAGGCACAGGATCATCGCTGTGAGCTTTTATGTTACAGGGCGTTGAATGGTCAGCTGTTATGCAGACTATGTGGTCTTCAAGATTTATGTGCTGCAGCATTGGTCCCACAAAATGTTCGTCAATAACGGCGATAAGCTGCGATTTCAGTTCAGCGTTGCCGTCGTGACCTGGCTCATCTGGACCTTTGATGTGAATGTAGAAGCCGTCATAATCTGGCAGAGCATCAAACAGTTTTTTTATTCTGAGTTTGCAGTCGTTTTCTAGGCTTTTGGATGGAAGAGGCAAATCAACTAGGCTCATTCCCGCCAGCTTGGATATTCCACGTTCAACGTTCATGTCTGCTAAACAGACAAAGTTTAGGCCGTAGAGTTCGCTGAGAGGAGTAAACTTTGGCACCATGCTGCCTGCGTCCCTGCTGAGTATGAGGTTGGCTTTCAGTTTTCCTTCTTTAGCGCGTTTAGTGTTAACTTCATGTTGATTCAGAAGTGGAATAGTCTTTTCTGTGAATTCGTTGACCAGCTTGGCTGAAATTTTTGCTTCCACACTTTCATCAAGTGGATTACACGTCTTTAGCACCATCTCAGCTTCTAGGTCTGCTACACCCACACTGTTAATCCGCTTGTAAGCTGGGTCAGTGTTGCTTATGTTGCCCGAAAGCTCAGTTTTTTCGCTTCTTATAATCAAAGCTGCTCGATAGGTTGAGGTACTTTTTATATGCAAACTGGCTGGATGTGACTCCAAGTGAACCTCTTCATTAACTGTCTCAGCTAATTCATCGGATTCTTCTTGTGTCAGGTTTCTTCCAGCCCTTCTGTCGATGATGGAGTTGTCGGGCGCCACTGTTGCGAAGTTACATCTTAGCGCCAAGTCGCCGTTTTTCATGTTCATTCCCGCGCCGATGGATTCTAGGGCACCTCTGCTTACATGATGCTTGAAAGGATCATAACCTAGAATGGAGACTACTGCCACATCGCTTTCGGGCGCTATGCCCTTACCGAGAGTATACATGAGTCCGGTTCTCCCGTTTTTGGCTAGTGAATCCATGTATGGTGTTTCTGCAGCTTCAAGAGGAGTCTTGCCGCCTAACTCTGCGGTGGGGCGGTCACCCATTCCATCAATGACTATGTAGATCAACTTCACGTTGAACAGCTCCAAATTGAATCTAACTAACATCAACATTCAAGAAAAAGTTTTTCACTACACCCGAACTGCATAATTGCTCTCGCTACCACATATTAGGAGACTAATAACAGAAGATTGTTGAAAAAATGGTTTTTTCTGTTTTTCCACACAAGAAAATAATTTGCTGTCCACAGCCCAGAGTATAGCTGCCTAATAGAGGTTCATTGTTGAAAACAGTATTTTTTGTTAGCTGACTTCTTTCGGGACATTAAAGTGGGAGTTTCTTCCTGCGCTGACGTATTCTCCGCCGAGGTTGCGTATAATGGATGCGATTCTAGCGAAATTGTCAGAGCCCAAAAATCTCCGCGGCTTCACGATAATGGATTTTCCGCTCTCCTCAAAGATTAACATGCCCACAAGTTCTGAAGAAAATGCCTGCTTAACGTCGTTGATGTCCCGCTGCTTCGACGATGATGAGGATGGTGCAACAGAAGCTGCTGGAGGGGCGGCTGGTCCAGTTGCCGCTTTGAGTGACTTGGAAACTTCGGCGAGGTCTCCTGAGATTACTTTTAGTACGCTGAGCAGTTCATCAACTTTTTGGGCTAACTCTTCGAGGCTTATTTTTTCTTCACCCATAGCATAATCCTCTGCATGGGACTATTTTGTTCATAAGTTACTCTTTTGTTTTGTCCTGTCCATACACGTTTCGAACATTAAATAATGTGGAGGGCACAGATAGTCAAGGTGAAGAGGAAATGTTGGAAATTGACGGCAGCCAAAAAAGCGGCAGCGGAACAATATTACGTTTATCCATTGCCCTCGCAGCTACCCTAGAGGAACCGTTACACATCTACAATATTCGACATAAACGCAGAGAGCCGGGACTGCGCCCTCAGCACCTCGAATCAGTCAACACCGCAGCGAAACTGTGTAATGCGGAAACTGAAGGGGCAAAGCTGGGTTCCCGTGAGTTGTGGTTTAAGCCAAACAGCATCATAAGTGGTGAGGTGAGAGCTGAAATAGGAACTGCAGGAAGCATATCTATGCTACTTTTGACGGTGCTGCCCATCTGCGCCTGCGCCAAAGACGAGGTTACTGTTCATGTTGTTAATGGAGGCACAGACGTTCGTTACGCTCCGACAATTAATTACATGAAGCATGTGCTCTTACCTGTGCTTGAGCAGATGGGACTGAAGGCTTCTTTAGCTGTAAAAAAATTCGGGTACTACCCTAAGGGCATGGGAGAAGCTGTCCTCCACGTCAACAAGGGCTCCAAACTCAACGCCCTTTCCATGCAGGAGTTCGGCGAAATAGAAAAAATCGAAGGAGTTTCAGTCTGCACTTTCTTAGAAAAACAGAGGGTTGCAGAGCGGCAAGCTGAAGCAGCCATGAAGACGCTAAAAGACCATGATTATGACGCCGAGATTCGTGTAGTTAACGACATGTCTAACCGTCTTCAGAAGGGCAGTTCCATAGCATTATGGGCGAAAACAAGCACTGGTGCCATAGTTGGAGGAGACGCTATAGGAGAACGGCGGAAGCCAAGCGAGGCTGTGGGCAAAGAAGCTGCAGAAAATCTTTTGAAAGAAATAGAAGCCCACGCTACAGCGGATGTTCATCTTGCGGATATGCTTGTGCCCTACATTGCACTGGCAAAAGGCACCTCAACATATGCAGCACGGAAGATTTCAGAACATATAGACACCAACATTTGGTTGACTGAAAAGATTTTAGGCACAGAATTTAGAGTCACAAAGGTTGGGGGCATCTATGAAATCAAGAAAAGCTGAGCCTATAGAGAATGATTATATGTGAATAACTTGTGCTGTGCTGGAATTTTCTGGAAAAAAGTTTGTTTTCAATAATGAACTTCTATTAGAATACTAATATGTGTAAAGTTAGTGTGAAATAACGGTGGAAGGGCGGCTGATGTCTGACGAACTGGAGAAACAGGGATGGATTAAACGCACTATAATAGATGAGCCTAGATTAAGCGAGATTGTTGACGAATACGAAAGTTTAGGCTTCGAAGTTCGCCTAGAACTAGTAGACATTGATGAAATGGATGAAGGGTGCAGAAGATGTTACGGAGAGAATGCCGCTAGATTCAGAACTGTTTATGTCAGAAAAAAGCAGGGCTGATTTTTTGGCTTTAGCATCGCGTGAAGTAGATTGGTTCATCTAATCCAAATTCTTTGCCACAAGATTGGAGGAGCCTGAGGTATTCTGTTCTGGCTTCTATTCTCTCTCTTCCCTTTAAATGAAGAAGCTCTTTTTCCAGCAATTCTATTCGGGTTTTCAGTTCCTTAATTCTGTTCTTGTTGGACAATCTATTTTCCCCCAAAAACTGAGAGCAAATATTAATACACAATATACGTTCACGTGCTGCTATTTAAATTTAGCACAGCAAAGCTGTTTGACTAAGATTTGCCGTGGCTTGAAGACAAAATTTTTTAGATTAATAAACTAATAGACTTGATAGCGCATGTTTATTCGAGGAAGATTACTATAAACAAAAAAAAGTTTGTGTCATACATCAGCATTCTTTTAATAAGCTTGAGTATAGCGGCAATAATTTTTGAAACCAGCTTAAACGGCACAAAAACAGTTCGTGTTGCATGCATCGGGGACAGCATAACAAGGGAGTATGGTTACCCAGGCATGCTGCAGGCACTTCTTGGAGATAATTACACAGTGGAAAACTTTGGTTCCAGCAGCTCAACAGTGTTGTTTAACACAGACAAGCCATACATGTACGAAGTTGAGTTCACCAGAGCAAAAGAGTTTCAACCAGACATTGCCGTTGTCATGCTTGGAACCAACGATGCCCGCACAGACTATTTCAAGTCAATTGACAAATTTGTTTCTGACTACCAGCTACTGATCGATGAACTTCAGGCGCTAAAAAGTAAACCCAAAATTTTTCTTGTGACGCCGCCTCCACTTTTCAATAACACTCTTTCATTGGAAAACGTGAACTTGGTGGAAGGAATAATTCCACGTATCGAGCAGATAGCAGACGAGAAGGATTTGCCTATCATCGACGTTTACTCCATATTAGAAGACCATCCTGAATATTTTCCAGATGGCGTCCACCCCAACAGCGAAGGTGCAACAATTATGGCTGACATGGTTTACAATGCATTCGTTCTTTATGGTGAAGCGTCTTGACTTACAGTTTCTGGGGCAGGGTTAGCCAATAAGTGTCCGCAGGACAGGTATTTTTTTCATGAAAAGAATTATTCCAAGAGTGCTGAAGAGGGTAACCGTTGTGATAACTGGGATTCCGATAAGAGGATTCATGACTGTTAGGCTTAAAGTGAAGCCTAAGTAGCCTCTTTGCAGAGTTTCAAGGATTATCAAATGGAACATGTAGATTGGCAAGGTGTTTTTTCCGATTAACTCCACAACACGGCTGACAAAGGGATGAGTATTATCTGACCAATTGGCTGTAAATTTGCTCAAAAGCAGAAACATGGTAACTGATGCCACGATGACGTTTACAGACAAGTAATCAAAAAAGAAGTAGGGGCTACCCATGGTCTGGAAATAGTAGCGCATTAACCAAGTGCTGGCTAACGTAAAAACGAAACTTAGGATAAATATCACATGAAGGATTGAGGAACGGATATTTACTCTCTTCAGGTATGCGCCTAAAACAAAGTAGCCTACGAATCCGCCGAGAACAAAGACGGTATCGTTAAGAGAATATCTCATAAGAAACTGGACAACAGGTACAACGGCTACGCCCACAAACCACAAGATTATGAAATACTTCAGAATTTTTGGGTCATTAGCAGATACCAGTGAACGCAAAATAGGCGTAACCAAGTATAAACCAAATATCAGATAAAGAAACCAGAAGTGATAGTAGGAGCCAGAAAACAGGCTGTAGAAGGAACCCTGAACAAAGTTGTCATAAGTAAGGGGTATGTCGCTAACAAAGAATGCCCACACCAGATAAATTACGGTCCAAAAAACGAAAGCCAAACCAACACGATTGACCCGCTTCTTCAAAAAAAAGCGAATGGGTTCATCAACTTTAGAGGGATGAAGCAACAAGGCGCCACTCAGAATAACAAATAAGGGAACACAGGGCAAAGCAAAGGACTTGTAAACGGTAGCGGACCACCACTGCAGCGGCGACTCAAGGGCAGTTTGTTGTATGGTTGTATAGTATTCGTTGGATGCATGAAGCAACAGAACCATGATGATGCCGCAGGTCCGAATCAGGTCTACAGGGAGAGAAGAACCGCCTTGAGTTCCAACTTCAGGGCTGCCATTTTCAGAGAGTACGATTTGCACTCACAATCCAAACGTGAATACCGACCTCAAGCATTTTTCACTTATTAATGTTGCTCTGCTTAACAAAAACTTCCGAATACGGTACTACTTAAGAACAAAAACAAAATGGTTATAAGCCGCCTGTCTTGCTCAGCATTAATGAGGACAATTTCTTGAGCTTATGGAAACTTCGCTTTTCCCTGATAGGAACTTTGGCAGTCATTATCGGATTGTCCACGCTTTTCTTCACATTTATTATGGCTCTGGCTGGCGTCAACCTGCTGCTTATGCCCTTCATCGTAATCGCATTCAACATAGTGCAGTGGCTCATAGCGCCATACATCATAGACGCCATATATCACGTGAAAGAAGTCACACCCTCAGAAGACCCCACCCTACATGCAATGGTGGATAGGCTGAGCACAAAAAGCAAAATCAAAAAACCCAGACTCATGAAAGCAAAAATGGCTATACCTAACGCCTTCGCCTACAGTTCACCCATCGCTGGAACCAGAGTTGCAGTAACAACAGGACTTCTGGACACCCTTGACACAGAAGAAGTTGAAGCCGTAATAGGACACGAATTAGGACACCTGAAACACAGAGACGTCCAAGTCATGATGTTCGTCTCCATCCTACCCGCAATCTTCTACTACATCGGATACTCGATGCTGCTCTCCTCGATGTTCAACCGCAGAGACAGCCGAGACAGCGGAGGAGCCGCAATCATCGGACTGGCAAGCATCCTAATCTACTGGATACTCACCATCTTCACTCTCTACCTGAGCAGAATACGCGAATACTACGCTGACCGCCACAGCGCATCCATCGTCGAGGATGGCTCCCGAAAACTTTCTGAAGGACTAGCAAAAATAGTGAACTCAACAAACAAAGTAAAACAAAACAGCCGCAACAAATCAACCGGCTCAAACTCATTCAAGGCTCTCTTCATCTCTGACCCAGACAGATCCGAGGTAGACTCCGCAGCCCTAGCACAGCTAGGAAGAGGCATGGATGACAGAAAGCTTGTTGACGAGGTTCTGCGGAAAAAAGTAACCACCTTTGACAGGATAATGGAAATCTTTTCCACTCACCCCAACATTGTGAAGCGGCTGCGAGCTCTCCAAGAACTCGATTAACTGCCGCCCTCAAATCTTCTTCGTGTATGCCAAATTATTCTGCGTTCTCAACATAAAATGAGTGCGTGTCACAAATTAAATAAGTAAAACACGCCAACTGAACATGGGTGAAAGAGGAATGGGACTAACGGTCCTTAGGAAAAAGAGCTACTACGCCTTAGGTGCTGCGATGGCTATTTTCGGCTTCATGATGCTGCTTATTGTTGTTTGGAAATGGTGGGACGTAGGCGTTTTCTCAAACCCAAGCAACATGGTCTCAGCGATAACAGAAAGTTTTGGTACAGAACTGCTAGGCCTTGGATTGGGGATAACACTGCTTCACGGCACCATCATAGGGATTGGATGCCTTATAGCAGGTTCCGCAATTCTGGTCCTGAGAAGAGAAAAAGTCACTGTCACCGAGGAAGTAACGGCACTGCTTGAGTGTCCCCTCTGCAAAAATCAGTGGCAGGAAGCCATGTCAAAGACACATTTGGAATCTATCGGCTACCCTAACGTAAAAACGCTTTCCAGGCACAGATGCCCAAAATGCGCTAAATTTATCCGCCCAAAAATAGTGAAAACCGAAACCTGAGGCTACAGCAAACTAGAAATTATCAAGCATTTCTTTCAGCGATTCCGCTTCTTCCCGAAGCACAGCCACTTCGCATTCTAGCGCAACAGCTTTTCCTTCTGCCTCTTTTCTAAGCCGTTTTACCTCTGCCAGAAGCTCAATTTTTTCGTTTTCCAGCTGCTCAATCTTCTCCCGTATGCTCTTCAACGTCGCCATCTTCTACCCTCTACTCTTGAATCGCTTCTGAATTGATTTAACAGTTATTACAGCTAAAAGCATAAGTCAGAATTAGATACATCCACTGAAGAACCCCCCAACTTAGCTCTGGAGACAAGAAAAAATGAAGGAACAGAATGCAAAAAAGTATTCAGCTAGCACAGCAGACAAAATGGGATTCGACATTCCTTCGTGGAACCAGATTTACAGTTTGCTCCTAGAACTTGCTGAGGCGGTTCGAAGGAGCGGGTTTGAGCCTGACGTTATCGTGGGAGTTTCCAGAGGCGGCTGGATTCCAGCGCGGATAATGTCTGATCTGCTAGGGAATCCTAAACTCGGGAATGTTGCAGCAGAGTATTATTTGGGAGTCGCCGAAACAAAACATAAACCCATCATAACTCAGCCAGTCTCTCTTCCAGTTAAAGACAAGAAGCTTCTGGTCGTTGATGACGTGGCAGACAGGGGAGAGAGCCTCAAACTTGTAGAAGCTCACCTAAAGAAAGAGGGCGCATCAGAAATCAGGATTGCCACCATCTACTACAAACCATGGAGCGTCACAGTTCCGCATTACTATCAGAAAGAAACTAGCAACTGGGTCATTTTTCCTTGGGAACAAAAAGAAGCGGTCAGAAATGTTTTTGAAAAATTCAGAGCCGAAGGAAAAACAGAGGAGGATGCAAAAGAAAAACTAATCAGCTCCGGGCTGAACAGGAAGATTGTGGAACTGTTCATCAAAGAGGCTACCGAGGAATAGTAATGACAGCAAAAACGAAACAAACCAGCGAATGCATAATTATGGCAGGTTTCAGGAACGTCCAGATAGAGGACATAAACGGTTTCCTTGCCCCGTTCAGAACAGAAAACACAGGAGTCTCGATCCAATTTTTTGACGCAAAACATGTGGCAGGCACCCAGCACCTGCATTTTGCTGCCCTAAACGCGCTGAATGCCTTCAAAAAAAACATAGCCATATCAAACAATCTGGCAGTAGAAGCTCTTCTTTACGCTTCTGCTCAACGACAGATAAAAAAAGCTGTAAAGATGCTGGGAATCAAACAGGACTCCTCAGAAGTAGCAGCACTGATAATAGCAGACAACAAACACAAAATTGACGGCTTAAAACTGGTCACCGAAACAGTGCCTGGCGAACGGGACGACAACGTAATAGAATTATCGGACAAGAAAGTTGGAAAAATCAAAAAGTTGTTCAGGATTTCTGACCTCGAATTCGAGGCTAAGCTAAAGAAAGAGGGGCTAGAAAAAGAGGCACTAACCGACCTTGTGATCGAACGCATGGCACTGCTAGTCACCAAGAGCTAAAGCAGCCAAAAGCTCCTTGAGGCTTACGGGACCATCCCGAAGGATTCTCGGCTTTTCCTGAGTCAAATCAGCCACCGTTGACGGCATTCCATGAACCGCAACTCCACCATCAAGAACAACATCCACCATCGCCGTCAACTCTCCAGATAGCTCCTGAACCTCCCGCGGAGGCGCTTCCCCGGTTCTGTTGGCGCTTGAGCCAACCAATATACCGCCAGACAAGCGAATCAAATCAAGAGCCACATCATTGTCAGGTATTCTCAAGCCCACCGAATCCAAGCCGAAAGTAACAACGTCTGGAAGGGTAGGTTTCTTGGGGAAAACCATTGTGAGGGGTCCAGGCCAAAACTTTGAGGCAAGTTGCCTCCCATTCCTAGAAATGAAGGCTATCTTATCTGCGTCACCGATGCTTGATGCCAATATGGGCAGAGGCTTGTTTCGTTCGCCCTTCACGTCCATAAGCCGCTTCACGGCTTCAACATCAAGTGGGTTGCATCCTAGCCCGTACACAGTTTCGGTTGGATAAACAGCCAAGCCGCCGCTTCTTACAGTCTGAGCTGCCTTCATGATGTTGGTTTTTGTTGCTTTCAGAACTTTCATGTTTTCGTCAAATCGGATAGGGTGAAGGTTCTATTAAGGTTCTGCCCAGCCTTTTTGACTCTGCACAAAAAGGGGTAAAGAAAAAGGAAGAAAGAGGAGGGATGCAGGTTGCTATCTTGCCCTTGATTTAACGCGGGGTCCAAGCAGTGTCCAGAGCCACTCCACGAATTCTCGCAGGTTCTTGGTTTGTATGTAAATGTCTCCGGGACCTTTTATCTCTGTGACCAGCCCTTCGCCGCCAAGGATTGTGGACTTCAAGCCTCCGAATTTTCTGACTTTGTAGTCGCAGGTGTCGCTGAATGCCACAAGGTGAAAGTTGTCGACGATTAACGATTTTCCTGCTGCTAGGGTGTGTTTGTCGATGGCTCCAAACGTGTTGATGAAGAGCTTTCCTTCCCCTGAAACCTTAATCATGAAGAGACCCTGCCCGAAAAGTCCTTTCGTGAATCCCTGCCATTTCATGTCTAATTCAACGTTTTTGGTAGAGGCAATGTACGAGGAAGATTGTATGATGTAGCCTTGGTTTGGTTTAACCTCTAATGTTTCGATGTCTCCGACGGGGGCAGAAACAAAAGCAACTTCTCCGGGTGCGCTTTTTGCTGTGTAATCGTTCACAAAGAAGGATTGTCGCCCAAGGAGTGTGAGTCCTATGGTGCCTAGGAGGCTTTTTTCTCTTTTGCGGGTGTTTACGTCGATGTTGGGCTCCATATAGGTCATGGCGCCAGCTTCCGCAGTTATAGATTCGTTGGGTTCCAACTTGATAACAAGCATCGAGTATGAGGGCTTATACTTGATTTCGTAATCCATTTTTAATTCACCGCCTAAATTCTGGTAAAACTTTTCACCCTTCAAATAGGCAACTAAACAGTTGTGGTTTCCAGATTTAAAAGTATCCTCAATAGTTTCTGAGAAGTCGTAAAAGTTTTAAGTTAATATTTCGCCGTCCCTATTCCTACATAAACGGGTATTGATGGGATATGGTTCGAATAGCGGTTCTCAACGAAGAAAGATGCGAATCCAAACGTTGCGGCAGACCATGCTACCGTTTCTGCCCACCAGTGAGAAACAAGATTGAAGCAGTCGTATTCGAGGGCGAAAAGCCTCAGATAGTGGAAAGCCTATGCGTAGGATGCGGAATCTGCGTAAGAAAATGCCCCTTCAAAGCCATCTCAATCGTCAACTTGGCGGACGAACTGGAAACAGACTGCAGCCACAGGTTCGGACCCAACACCTTCAAGCTCTTCCGTCTCCCAACACCATCCCCAGGCGTAGTTCTGGGCTTATTGGGACAGAATGGTATAGGAAAAACAACTGCACTTCACATTCTTTCAGGAGAAATCAAACCAAACCTGGGAAACTATGAGGAGCCTCCAAGTTGGGCAGAGCTGATTCAGCATTTCCGCGGCTCAACGCTCCAAGATTATTTCCAACGTCTCAGCGAAGGAAACATGAAGGTTGTTCACAAGCCCCAGTATGTAGACAGGATATCGCGGGTTGTCTCTGGCAAAGTGGGAGCACTTCTAGAAAAAGTCGACGAACGCAACAAATTAGGTCAGCTTACCGAAAACCTTCAACTTAAAACCATATGGAACAGAGAACTGAAGGTTTTAAGCGGGGGAGAGCTTCAGCGTGTGGCTGTCGCCGCCTCTATCTGCCGAGATGCAGATGTTTACCTCTTTGACGAGCCAGCAAGCTACTTGGATGTGAAGCAGCGGCTGCAGGTCGCCAGAGCTATTCGAACACTCAAAGATGACGGAAGAACTGTTATTGTTGCAGAGCATGACTTGGCGATTCTCGATTATCTGTCCGATCAAATCTGCATATTTTATGGTGACCCCGGAGTTTACGGAGTCGTTTCCCATGTCCACGGAGTGAGAGTTGGAATAAACATTTACCTTGAAGGATTCATTCCTGACGAGAATGTGCGCTTCAGAAAGGATTCCATAATCTTTCACGTGAAGCCTCCATCCACTAGCTTGACTATCGGCGAGCCCCTGCTGCAATGGAGTGAAATCAAAAAGTCCTTTGCGGAGTTCAAGTTTCAGGCGGCGCCGGGAGAGGTGAAAAGGGGTGAGGTGGTTGGAATATTTGGACCCAACGGGATTGGAAAAACCACTTTCGTGAAGATACTTGCTGGAATAGAGGATGCAGATTCAGGAGAAACAACTGCTGAAGAGGGAATGAAAGTAAGCTATAAGCCTCAATATGTTTCGCCACAGTACAACGGAACCGTTGAGGAACTGCTGAAAGAGACGGCTACCAAACAGTTTGGAACCAGCCTGTATCAAAGCCAAATTCTGCAGCCCCTAAAAATTCCGATCATATTAGACCGTGACGTGAACGAGTTGAGCGGAGGGGAACTTCAGAGAGTCGCCATCGCCGCGTGCCTGTCCCGAGAGGCGGAGCTGTATCTTTTTGACGAGCCGAGCGCCTACTTGGATGTAGAGGATAGGCTGTCCGCGGCGCGAACGATTCGGCATGTAATCGAAAACAGGAAAGTAACAGCTTTCGTGGTGGAGCATGATGTGGTAGCACAAGATTTCATAGCTGACCGCCTCATGATTTTCACTGGAGAACCTGGAATCCGCGGTTTTGCTAATAAGCCAACAGACCTTCGTAACGGCATGAACAGCTTTCTCAAGGACATGGCAATCACCTTCAGGCGAGACCCACAGACGAAGCGCCCAAGAGTGAACAAGGAAGGCTCTAGGCTGGACAGGGAACAGAAAGAACTGGGCGAATACTACTACCTAAGCGCCGAAGAGTAATAACTGACTGGCTTTTTGTCAAGTCTACGTTTGTAGACGCTTAATGTAACAGCAAGTGCGACAAGTAGAATTGGCATGAGCGTCCATGAGGGAAACTCGGGGATTACAGAAGTTCCGATTGCGTACAGGTTTCCGTCACTGGAGCCCACGAAGAGCAGCCCGTCGGAAATTGCTGGAGATGATTGAACAGCGCCTTCAGTCTTGTAGCTCCACATAATGTCTCCTGTGAAAGCGTCCAGAGCATAGACATAACCATTATCGAGTCCAAAGTAGACTTTTCCGTCAGCTACCGCAGGCGAAGAAACAGAATAACCGCCGTCCAGAGGGCATTTCCATTTCACGGTGCCATTCATTGCATCTATGGCGTATGTGGAGTTGCTTGTTGGGATATAGACTGTATCGTAGGCAAATGCAGCAGAAGCCTCAGTAGCACCATCTAATTGACATGTCCAATCGCTGATTTCAAGTTCGTTTAATCCAAAGATGGTGCTGCTGCCATTGGAGTCCACATTAACAACGAACTTTTTTTCGCCACCGATTGTTGCTCCACTCTTTAACAGTTCAACTTCGGTTGGAGCCACGGTGACCCAGAAACGTCCATAACCATTGAGAGCTTCGAAGCCGTCTAACCCAATTTCTGTTCCTCGCAAGGCGACAGAAACTATTAACCCCTTATCGTAAGTGAGAGGCGCAATTCCAGTAACGTGAGGAAGTGTTTCACTGTAAAGGTTTACGCCAACTGCTTCATTGAGGGCAAAAACGGTGTGGTTTCCATTCACGAACACTCTAGAACCCACAATTAATGGTGCTCCGAAACCTGCTTCTTCTCCAAGCGGTTTACTCCACTCTTCCACTCCGGTGTACATGTTAATGGCGTAAACTGTTCCGGAAGCGGATGTAATGAAGACCTTGCCGTGAGCAACTGTTGGGGAATTACCGTCTGCGCCTATCAGGAAATCCCAGATTTTTTCTCCGTTGGTGACATTAACGGCGTAGAGATATCCGTCAGTGGAAGCTACGAAGACCATTCCTGCAGATACAACAGGAGAAGACAGAATCGACCCTCCAGTATGGAACGTCCAATACGTTTGGTTACTGCCTGGAGTAGGGCTCTCTGTGTAACCTGTCCGTCCTTCATTGCCCTGAAGGGTAACCCAGTCATACGAGTTAGTTACTGCAGCTTGTGCGATGCTGATGCTTGAAAGAGAAACAAGCAATGAACAAACAGTGACTAATATGAGAAAGCTTGTTGTGAACCTCTTCATGTTATATCCTCGCGTCTTTTGTTCTGGCTAGCTTTCGTCTGTAAATGACTGCTACAGCTAGGACGACAACGAGCATAATCAGTAGTGGTGTCCATGAGGGAAATTCTGGGACTGCAGTTGGTTCCATTAGTGGATATCGGTCGTAATTGTTTGGGTTGATGTAATATTGTGTGTTTCCTATTCCTGTTCCGTCAATCTCGGTAGCGTTCGGGTACCTCGTTAGGTAATCGCTCCAGTAGTTTCCTGCTGTGCCGTTGTCCCAAACATTACCGCCTCCATCTTCCATTCCCTCCATCGACCATATACCAGGAATGGATATTTGTATCCCGTCTCCAGCAGTGTTATTGATGAAGCTGTTGTGGTAAATCACGTTGTTGTTTTGGTTACCTGTGAATTGCATTCCCCAGTCACTGTTTTCTGTTATCAGGTTCCCGATGATACGGTTGTCGAAAGAATCGTCAATTAAGATGCCAATAGCGTTGTTTGCTATATGATTGTCAGAGACATTGTTGTTTGTTGAATAATACCAAAATTTGATGCCGTTGCTGCACCCTGTTATGGAGTTTCCAGCAATTCTGTTGTTTGAAGACTCAAAGAAGACTATTCCATTCTCGATATTATCGGCTACAGTGTTTCCAGCTATGTCTGTATTACGAGAACCCCATAAATAGATGCCATCCACAGTATTTGCAGAAATCAAATTGTTCTCTGAAGTGCCTGTGAAGTAGATTCCATTCTCGTTGTTTGTTATATCATTTGAGGATATGTTGTTGTTTGAAGGAGCTTCACCGCGTATGCCGTAGCCGCTGTTTGTTAGGGTGTTTTCGTAAATGGTATTACCCGAAGATTCTTGAAGGTATATTCCGCTATCCATGTCAGTTATATGGCTCGCGGTTACCGTTGAATCAGTTGTGTGAACCAGCGCCACTCCTTGACCATTGGCGGCAAGATTCAAATCTTGAACGATTATGTTTGTGCAGTTGACAAGAGCTACGTATCCAGCGCCAGAGGGCACAGTCCTGTCCTGCTGGTTGACCCAGTAAATAACAGGTTTTCCGTTAACCGTGTTTGAGGAATCAATATCTTGTGTATACTTGTCTTGAACTCCAAAATTGCGTGTGTTGTTGTTCATGATGTTGTTTCTGAGCACACTGTTAGAGGAAGAGCTGATTAAAATTCCGTAATCATTGTCTGTTAGGATGTTATCAAAGAGACTGATGTTTGAGGAAGACCCACCCAGATAAATATCGGCAATAAGCTTGATGCCATATCCAAAGTTGCTGATGTTCATGTTCCTCACTGTGACGCCGTTTCGGTTCAGAATAAGAACGCCAGTAGAATTTCCATTTCCTATAAGAGAGTAGCCGCTCCCATCAATCACAACGTTGTCGCGCTCAGATGCAATCGTGTATCCAACAATGTCATCTGTAAAATTGTAAACATTTCCATCGCGATGAATCGGCGCGGTTGACGGGTCAACGCTTCCATCACTTCTGATGATAAACGCTGGTTGCGGAATCTGCATAGGAAAAAAATTTGCTTCTACTAACCTAATTGTCTGCACTCCAGCCAGCGCTGAAAACAGAAGCGACACAATGAAACTAGTAGTCAAAATTTGTTTCTTATTCATTTCTGTTCTCCCTTCTTCTTACGACGGAAAGTTTTTGTTTTCGTCGTCGGAGACGTTTCACTGAAGAATATTCATCTATCGAGGACACGACTTCGGTTTTAGCAATTATTAATGCCGATTTTTCCAAATTACAGCCTCTAAATAGCCATTTTAGACAGGTTCAAATAAAGCATTTTTTGTCAAGGTTTCTTGACCTATAGAATATGCGGTTTAGTCAAGATTTCTTGACCAACTTTGACTGTTACCTTTTATCGAATAGAGAAAATCAGGGTGTTGCTGTGCCTGTTGGTGGGGTTTCTGTTTGGTTGAGATAGCCTACTTCGTTGAACAGGTTATCGGTTTGGTTTAGGAGCATGTTTTCCAGTTCTCGTATTCGGTCTATTTGCGGTGCATTTTCAGTGTCGATTGTTTTTTCACAGGTAACAACAGCGTATTCTACAACAATGCTTGCAAGTATTACCGCTGAAGTTACAAAAAGTAATGCCGCTACACTTGTCTGCATTTCCACCCCTACCCTTCAGTCTAAAAAGGGATTTTTTTATATTATACGTTATTCTGGTCCTAAAGCTATTCTTTATCGAAGTGTATTCCCATTTTCAAATTAAGTCAAAAAATGGACATAACAGACAAAAACGAGTAGACTGGGCAAAGTAGCCGAAAAAATAATATTGCCAGCGTAATGACGTAATCAGGAAAGAGTTGCTCTGTATGGACTCGGAACGTTTCGAATGTCAAGTCATGGATTGGGACTATTTCTATAAGTTGGCTAAAGAGGTCGCAAACAAAATTAACAGTTCAGGCTACAAACCCGACGTAATAGTTGGCTTAGCACGGGGAGGCTGGGTGTTAGCCCGGGTTCTCTGCGATTTTGTTGGCGTAAAAGACCTTGTCAGCCTAAAGGTTGAGCACTGGGGAGTAACAGCAACACCAGACGGAACAGCCAAACTGAAACACCCCCTAAACGTTGACTTAACAGGAAAAAAGGTGCTAGTTGTAGACGACATCACAGACACTGGCGAAAGCATGCGCGTGACAGTTGAATATCTCAAATCCTTGAATCCATCAAAAATCCGAACCGCCGCTCTGCAGCATCTAACCTGTGCCAAATTCAAGGCAGACTACGTTGGCGAAGTGCTGCCGTGGAGATGGGTCATATTCCCTTGGAACTTCACAGAAGACATGTGCACATTGATTCCGAAAGCATGCAAGCGCCTAAATGTAGACCTTGACGGCGACGTTGACGTTACGCAAATCAAAAATGAAATGAAGCAACTGCACACTATTGATGTGACTGAAGAGACAGTGGCAGATATTCTGAAAGAGATTAAGCGACGAAGCCTCAATCAGAACAAAAAGGAATAATCCTGAGTTTATGATCCAAGATTACCCCAAGCCTAGCTTACATTAGGGCATCTTTCAGTGCTGAGCCACATTTGCACGTTTGGGTTTTGGGCATTTTTGGAATTACTTCTAAAATCAGCTTCTTCAAATCTTGGTTACTCTTTTTGGCTTTCTCTATTACCTCTTTCGTAGAAACGGGGCTCTCAGCCCACACATCATAATCAGTTACTATCGAGATTGAGACGTAACACATTTCGGCTTCTCTAGCTAAAATGCATTCAGGATAAAGGGTCATACCTACAACATCCGCTTTCCACATCTGAAAAAGTCGGGATTCTGCTCTGGTCGAGAATCTTGGACCTTCAATGCAAACGTATGTTCCCCGGTCTTTAACGTCTAACCCCAGCTTCTGGGCGGCTTTGATGAATAATGGTCGAAGCTGTTCACAGAAGGGGTCTGCCGCGGATATATGGCACACTTGCCCTCCTTCATAGAATGTGTCTAACCGTTTCTTGGTTCGGTCAATAAACTGGTCTGGAACAACAAAAGTTCCTGGACCATAATCTTCCCGTAAACTTCCTACTGCCGCTGAGGCGATTATTCTTTTTACTCCTAACTGTTTTAGAGCCCACACGTTAGCGCGGTAGTTTACCCTGTGCGGAGGAATAGTGTGGTTTTTGCCATGCCGGGGTATAAACGCCACCTTAACGTTCTTGTAAAGACCTACAGAAACCAGATCCGATGTTGCACCAAAAGGGGTGAAAACCTTGACTTCTTTAACGTTCTCGAAATTATCTTGGTCATAGACACCAGTTCCGCCTATGATTCCTATCTCAGCAGTTTTTGTCACAGCCATACCAACACATCCTAGATTGTCTAAGAATAACGCAAAGAAACCATTTAAAAGTAATCTGGCATTCCAAACTGTTGTGCAGTAACGCACACGCAAAAGTTATCTTTCCTTACATGCATCTACATTTATCGAGGAATCTAAAATTGAAGATGCTTAAAGTGCTCATAGTTTATTACAGCCAAACAGGTAACACAGAAAAGATGGCTAGGGCAATCGAAGAGGGGGCAAAGTCGGTTGTGGGTATTGAGGTAGAAATGAAGTATTTTGTTAAACCTGAAGAGTTGGCCGAGGCAGATGCCATAATTCTTGGGATGCCCACATACTACCACGACATAGGCATAGACATGAAGAACCTCCTAGAAGGGGCATCCAAGCAAGAGATAAACTTGAAAGGCAAGATAGGGGCAGCCTTTGGGTCATACGGCTGGAGCGGAGAAGCCCCAAACATGCTGGTGGAGATAATGAAGAAACGATTCGAAATGGACGTTATTGAACCTGCTCTGCGGATAAAATATAATCCAGACGAGAAAGCTTTAGAAGAATGCCGCGAACTCGGAAAAAAGGTAGCAGAGAAACTTTTGAAGACAAGCTTAAGCTAGGACACGATGCTTCGTCCGCTTTTGAAGCGTATATAGATGCAGATAGACGTGATGCATCAACTTGCGGCTACATAGATTCTATAGGGATACATATACTATTTTAGGAAAATACTTAGATTTGGTTAAATACACTATAAGTACATAGAAACAGGAAATGAAAGAAAAGGTGGATTTTTCAGCTCCGTGACAGAACATGAAAAGCACATTTTTTTGTTAAGTTTCAAATGTATAGTGGAGGTGAAAAAATGAATGTGGAATATGGTGGAGACAGATTTCAAGTCAATCCTAAAATAGGACTTGCTATAGTCACAATCGTCGTGCTGCTAGTATCTTTCTTGGCAGTCTTCTTCTTATCCATGTGGGTAAACGTGCCTGTGGGCAATGCTGCTGTAATGGTCGATCCTGTAGCCGGAAAAGTCACCGGACCAGTCATAGGTCCAACTTGGGCAACCAAGGCTCCGTGGGTAAACGCCGTCCAAATCAAAGTTGCAGTAGACACATTAGGAATGTGGAGTGACGGATCTGATCCAACAGCAGATTTTCCAACAGTAAAAAGCTTTTCGAAAGACCAGTTAGAGATGGAGATCGATATCATGATGCGGTGGCAGCTTGATTCCTCAAAAGTGAAGCAATTGTATGAGAATCTGCCCCAAAAGAACTGGAAAAACGACATCATAGCATCTATTGCACGAGAACAGGTCAGAATAGTCACAAAAGATTTCAACACAATCGAAACGATTGAAA
>CAZJLG010000003.1:0-20366 GCA_964546665.1 uncultured Candidatus Bathyarchaeia archaeon | reverse complement strand
AAACCAAACTTAAGGCATATGTTGACAGGGGTCGCCAAATAGGCTTCAGTGATATTAAGCCGCAGCCGTTAATTATCACTAAACCTGACATGACCAAAATAAAGCCTCTGAAAAAGATTAAAACCTGTGATTCACGCTTTGTGGCTGTAGACTGCTCCACTAGAACCTTGAAGAGAGCCCACAACTGGGGCGTTTACCTTATGCGTGCTGCGTACGCTTGGGTAGACGGGCGCACCGTAAATTGGGGCTATGACGAAAGCGTTGTAAGCCCAGTTGGAGATCGCCGTTACCGTTCTAACTTTTTAACAGACAGACGACTGCAGCTTGAAAGCGAGATGGCTCTGAAGCTTCTTCACGAAGAGCCTATAGGGGATACAGCAGCGGGGGAGACTCTTCGTGGATTAGGTGAAGGCGACTACATTCTGCTGGATGGCGCCAGTTTCTTTGGTGGCAAAAGAGGCTTTCACACGTCACTATACGAAGAGGCTCTTCGTAAAAAAGTTAATCTTCTTGCCATAAGTAAACAGTCTCCCATGTTATGTGATGAAAAGGGGCGAGATTTTATGGCGTCAACAAGTATCCTTGCGTCGTATCCGGTTTGGGTTTACCACCCAGTTAAAGAGGCGAATATGGAACAGCATCTTTACGGGGACGTGTCAATTGTGAAGTTGTGTGAAGACAGTCAACACGTTTTCCGTTGTGACATAATGGACCCCTTAGCCTCAAACGATGTTCCCGCGTTTCTTTCTCCTCTAACATCGCTTTCTGAAGACCCCCGATGTTTAGGTTACCCTGTTACGCTTTGGCTTGCACACGAATTTTCTGGAGCATCAAACGCAAAAATTCTTGAATACTACGACTTAGTTGAGAAAGCATTATCAGAAGATGGAATCTTAGAGACTCTTCGTAGAGAAGAGCGTTCCTGCAGTTTCGCTGACAAACTTCATGGAATATCAAATCCTTATGAGGGCGGTGAAGGTTTTGACAGAGTTTGAGCCTGTTGGTTTTGTCCGAGACGTTAAAGGGGACACAGTCTCCTTTTTCCTAAATCAGGGAATAACCCTTTCTTTTGGTCAGATTGTTCGAATAGATTCTGAGAGCCGGAGCTTTTATGCTCGTGTCGTGGATGCAGGCAGTTCCTCTACGTTGAACACTAATGAGCAGCTTCGTGAAGCAGAAGGCAAAGAGTCTTTTGGACCTTACTCCAGCTTCAGGCACGTCGACGCGATTCTCTTTCTTGAAAGACACTCTGGAAAGATTCGTTCTCCAACCTTTAATCCAAATTACATGGATCGCGTGTACGCAACCAACGAAGAGGATTACCAAATTTTGCAGCTTTCAGGCGATTTGGAGATAGGTCGTCTGCGTTCAGGAGAAGCTGTTCTAGGAGAGGTAGGCGTAAGCGTGAATGCTATCCCGAAGATGATGGGAATGTTCGGGATGACTGGCTCGGGAAAAACCAATACAGAACTTATTCTGAACGCTCGTATCATCGATAACCCTGAAACTGTTGGGCTTATCTTCGATTTTGCTGGTCAGCTGCTCGCAGGCAAAGACATCGGCTCTGACAGCGGTCTGCGGGACCATCCGCTCTTTCATACCAAGGTTCGTTACTACTCGGCGCGAGATGGCAAGCTGTGCATAGGTTTGCACACTCTTACTCCTGGAAGGTTGTGGACAATTTTTCCTGACATTGGGAGACCTCAAGTCAGGGTTGCCCGACGGCTGTATGAGCAGCTGGGCAGGTGCTGGATTGAACAATCATTGGAGATATACCGTAATGAAGGACATGCTGGAATCGGACGAATTATCAGTTACCAACAAAAAAATGTGATTAGCGCCTTGATGAGCAGGCTCTCCGATCTTCCCCCGCATCTCTATCCCCCCTCAAACTACAACTTCATAGATGATGTAGTTCAGAACGTAAGCAAGGGAATCACCTGTCTCATTGACATTTCAGGTTTGACTTCTGAAGAACAACAAAACGTCACCTGCCTAACAGCAAGCAACGTTGCATATCATTATAAACGGTCTTGGGAGACAAATTTCGAAGAATGGCAAAAACTCCCAACTCTGCTGATCACTCTTGAAGAGGCTCACGAGTTTCTTGACCCAGAAATACACAAAACAATCTTCTCTGATATCGCCCTCACATACCGGAAGTATCGTGTTGGATTAAATGCCATCACGCCTAGACCCTCTAAAATAAATCGTGACGTCTTCGCTGAGCTTTGGACCAAAGTTATCATGAAAACTGAGCTGAAGCGGGACCGGGACTACCTAACCCAGAATACGCCTTACATGGAATACAGTGACACTGAGATAAAGATGCTGGACATCGGGGAAGCGTTGCTTATTTCAGAGCCGCAGATTCGTTTCGCCGTTCCTTTAAAGGTTATTCACTACCCTGACTACCTGAAAACAAGAGGCAAAGCCGAGTATGACCTGCCACAGTCGAAACCCCTTTCTGAAATGGATGAAAAACTAAGAAAACTCAAAGCCGCCGGAGAATCTCTTACAGCTGGAGACAAAACTAGGAAACCTTAGCTTCCCTTCGCTTCAAAATCTTCTGCATCTCTTCCTTCAACCGATAAACGTAAGGCATCTTATGCGTGTCTCTCTCCAGGTAGCCATCCTTATACAGCTTCTTCATTAACCTGGCACTATGCTCTCTTGTGAGCCCAATCTTTTCTCTGATTTCAGGCGCCGTCTTTTCTCCTTCTTTGCCGATAGTCTCAAGAACCATCAGTTCTGTTTCAGTCAGCGGCTCCAAAGCCGTCTCCCTTTTTATGGGAATCGCCGCCTCTATCTTCACCTCAGGAACATAGACCTCTTGCTTGATTTTCTTGACCTCCTCAAGCTTCTGCATCACTTTGTTTTGGGCTTCCTTTATCCCCTCAACTTCACTCTTCATAGCCCTAAGCTGCCCCGAGACCCGCTCTTCAATCTGGGGAACATCCTCAACTGCCTTCGTTATCTCAGATAATCGCCCCTCATACTCCTCTATCCTGTTCACAACTTTTTTGTTCTCTACTGAGGCTGCCTCAACTTTCTCCGCAACATAAAGAACACGGTCTTTTTGCCTCCGAAATTGGGTGTCAACCCCCACAACAATGTCTTCTACGACCCCTCTTGCCTTCTCATACTCGTAGCGGAGCAGCTTCAAGCGCCTATAATAAAGAAAAACCGCCAAGGTAGTGACAAGTAACAGGACAGTCGTCACCACGAGCATTCCCTCTGAAACCATCTAGTCCTTCCCCATGTTACATGTGATTTCAGCGTGATGTAGTGTGATGTGCATATGGAATCACATATCACACTAGTATATAAGTAAACTTAAGTTTTGTGTTAACTTAAACCTCGTGACATCACATATCACATTCCATGTCTAACCGTTTCTTGCACCCTGTGTCTTTATTGTCCGCCGTTTTGTTTCTTCCTGCCCTCCTCAACTTGTTGGCGGCTCCCTCACTTACGGCAAAAACTCCTTTTTTTCATGAAAAAGGCTCAAAACGGGCTTGTTTCTGATGTGAAGAATCTTGCTGTTTTCGACCCCTTCAGACTTTCTCCAGCCTGCTTAAAGACTCACTGATGGTGATAACTTGTTGTTGTAAAAGTGTGTGTGATTTGTGATGTCACAGCCTTTTTGACATGTTCCGGGGCTTGGTCAGTTCTTCTAGACTATTTTTCAGCTCTTCGTGGAGTAGTGCTAGGCTTCTTATGTGTTCTTCCTTTGGCGTCTTTTTTGCAAGTTTCCTTTGGCTGTTTATGTATGTTTGGAGCCTGTTTGCGACTTCTATGTATGGTTCTAGGCTTGTGTCTTCGAGAATTCCCATGTATCCTAGTAGTAGTATTGTGTAAATTGACCGTATAACGTTCTGCCTGGCTTGCCTTAAACTTCTATTAAAAGCGCCTCGAGTTACGGCTAAAATCCTTATTTTGGCTTTTTCATCGTATTTTAGGGGTTTATCGGATATATTTTCTGCTAAAACGTCTATTAGAAGTGTTTCTAGCTGTATTTTTGTCAAATTGCTGTTTTTTGCAAGTATTTTAACCATTGGGTCAGATAACGAGTAGTTTAGCCAGTTTTGAGCCTTTTCCTTCAAGTAAAATCTCCCATCCTCAAACTCTCTCTTAAAGGATACATTTTTGTATACGGAACACCTCAACACAAAAACCTTTCGCCAATTCCCCAGAAAACAGCCCATACGCTCACACTATAAATATGACGGAATTACCAGAAAATAGTTAAAAACATCACTAAACCACATAAAAAACATGCTATAAACGAATTTTCTAAACCAACACAAAAACGCGCCCTTCCACACGTTTTCTTTCTGGGTTTTTTGTATCCTGACGCAAATTATCCTTTTGTCTTCTGCTCTCTTTGCTATGTGGCGAAAATGTTGCCTTTCTCTCCTTTAAACTATCATTTTACTCCCTCTAGTCTGCAACTTTTCTATGGTGTTTTTTGTCTCGGCTATACTTATTCCTCATTTTGTGACCTTGTGATCTATGATGTGTGTGATGTCTTATCACACCTAAATCACGTGTGATTATCACAGCATCACGTGTGACGTCACGCTCCAGCCCCCTTAATTTTATGGCTTTTTTGGGGCAATTTCTGCCTTTCTCCCCGTTTTCAGCGTTTTTGTGACATCACTGTTTTGTGTCCTTCTCTTTTTGTGATGTGCCTTTCTGCTGAGTTAATATCTTCCTTTTTGTGCCCTTAGGACAAATATTTAAGCTGTTACAGAGTTATAATTTGAAGCAAACACAGCAGTAATTGAATAGTTATCAGAGGCTTTAGCATGGGCAGAAGAAGAAGAAAAGTAGTTCGTATACCTAAAAAGAAGTTACCTACAGTTTATCTCTGCCCCAAGTGTGGCAAACAAGCAATCAATGTTGAGATATTTCCGGGTGGCGAACATGCCAGAGTACGGTGCGGAAGCTGCGGCTTAACTGAGGAATTGGATACTAGGCCAGCTTTTAGGGAAATCGACATCTACTGCCAATTTACTGACGTCTTTTATTCAAGGTTAGCTGTCTAGTGAGGAGGTCAGATTTATGGTTGGTTCAGTGGAGAAATATCTACTAGAGAAGATTGAGAAAAAAGGAACCATTCACATGACTCTTATTGATCCAGAAAAGGTCACGCCCTCTTCTGCATCCCACCTTGCCAAAGAGGCTGAAGCCTGCGGCACAGCAGCCATAATGGTGGGCGGCTCCACTTCCTTTTCAACTTCTCATCTGGATGATGTTGTAAAGGCTCTGAAGGACTCGGTGAAAATACCCATAATCCTTTTTCCCAACAACATTACTGGAGTGAGCAGATATGCTGACGCTATCTGGTTCATGTCACTTCTCAATTCTTCAGACCCATATTTTCTTGTCGGCGTTCAGGTCCTAGGCGCGCCCCTCATCAAAAAATTCGGTTTGGAACCTATCCCCCTTGGTTATATTATCGTGGGCGAAGGCGGTGCTGTCAGTGTTGTGGGAAAGGCGGTTCCTATCCCCTATAACAAACCTGAACTTGCCGCTGCCCATGCCTTAGCTGCTGAATATTTTGGTATGCGTTTCATTTACTTGGAGGCGGGGTCTGGCGTCGGAAAACCGGTGCCCGCTGAAATGGTGCAAGCAGTGAAGTGTGTAACGGGTCTTCCTTTGATTGTAGGTGGCGGTATAAGAACCGGTGAACAGGTGAAGAAGATGGTGAAGGCTGGGGCTGACATTATTGTAACTGGTACGGTTCTGGAAGAAACCAAAGGGCGACACAAGATAGAAGAATTAGTCAATAGCATGAAAGGTCACAAAAAAGCGCACTAAAACAACTTTTCGCTGTTCTGCTTTGTCGTTTTCATGTTAGAAAGACTCAATACCGTGCTCCGTAAAATCTATGTAAGGAGAACAATTGTGACTATCCCGATGAGCGACGAGTACAAGCAATATGCTGCTTCTTTGGAAAAAAACCTTGAAAGCATATATGCTGTCGCAAAAAAAGCCAGAGAAAAAGGGTTAGACCCTGCTCTTGTTCCTGAGCCTGAGGTTGCAACGGACTTGGCTGCCTTAGTAGAAGGACTTGTTGGTCCTCCAGGGGTCGCTGAGAGCATACGGGATTTAGCTGAGAAAATGTCTCGCGAGGAGCTAACCTTCAAAATAACTGAACAGATAATAAACGGTAATTTTGGTGCCATGGATGCCCGCGAAGCAGCTGAACAGGCAATGAGAACCGCTCTTGCAATATTAACTGAAGGGATAACTGCGGCTCCTATACAGGGAATTGCCAAAGTAGAGATCAAAACTAATCCTGATCGGACAAAATATTTGGCAATATATTATGCTGGTCCTATACGTTCAGCTGGTGGCACAGAACAAGCCTTAACCATCATAGTCGGCGATCACATTCGACGCCTACTCAAGCTGGACCGCTACAAACCAACAGAAGATGAAGTTGCCCGTTTCATAGAAGAAGTGCGCCTGTTTGAACGTTCGATCGCCAGATTTCAGTATCACATCTCAGATGAAGAACTACGAAGAGGCATCCAGAACATACCTGTGGAGGTAACAGGCACCGAATCAGACCCTGTCGAAGTTTCGACCTTCAGAAACCTTCCCAGAATCGAAACAAACAATGTCCGAGGCGGAGCTCTGCGAGTAGTAAACGACGGAATCGTGGGGCGGTCAGCTAAAGTATTAACTACCATCGAAAAACTTCACATTGAGGGCTGGGAATGGCTTGGAGGGTTAAAAGAGTTCTCGAAGAAAAAGAAAGCTGGATTTATGGAAGATGTAATAGCTGGGCGCCCAATCTTCTCGTTTCCATCTAGAACTGGAGGCTTCAGGCTTCGTTATGGGCGATCCCGGAACACAGGGCTCGCAGCAGTCGGCATTCACCCCGCCACCATGTTGGCTGTGCAGAATTTTCTTGCCGCTGGGACCCAGCTTCGTTTAGAGGGTCCTGGAAAAGGTGGGATTGTGGTTCCCGTGGATAGTATTGAGCCTCCTGTTGTGCGGTTAAAGAATGGGTCTGTTATGCATGTTACCCTCAAGAATTTTAAGCGGATAGAGAAGATGATTGAAAAGATTCTTTTTCTTGGGGACATCCTCATCGGCTTTGGCGACTTTCTTTACACGAATAAGCCTCTTCGTCCATCCGGCTACACTGAAGAGTGGTGGCATGAAGAACTCGCGGATGCCATTGAACAAAAGTTTGGTGGCAACCTGAAGGAAGCCGCAGAAGCGGTAGATGTTTCTGTCTCAGTTCTTGAAGCATGGTTGGCTGACCCCTTCAAGAATAAGCCGAACGCCAAGGAAGCCATCGCCATATCCTCCGTTTTGGGTGTTCCTCTTCATCCCCTCTTTACCTTTTTTTGGGAGAATGTTTCCCTTGAGGAGTTTGAAGCCTTAAGAAATTGGCTGCTAGATTCTGAAACAAAAAAAGAGAATGCGACTGTTCAAGAACTTGTTGGCGTGAAAGATAAAATAGTAAAAGGTGTCCTCGAAAAGCTCTGCATTCCCCACGAAGTCATCGCAGACAAGATCAAAATAGTTGATGATGAGGCACATGCTCTTGCTTTTTGTCTTGGATTAAACGTTCCTGACCGTCAGATAGACTCTTCGGAAAACATTTTCGAGGCTATTCAGAAGTTCACAGGTATTCCTGTTAGACCAAAGGCTCCCAGTTTTGTGGGCGCCAGAATGGGACGACCAGAGAAGGCTAAACAGAGAGAAATGAAGCCACTTGTTCACGCTCTATTTCCTGTTGGGCTTGCTGGCGGTTCCAGACGCAACCTCTCTGAAGCTGCGAATAAGGCTGCGATCGAGGTTGACCTTGCTAGGCGCCGCTGTCTAGGCTGTAATGAAACTACTTTTATGGTCAAATGTCCTAAATGTGGCTCAGAGACTGTTTTGGAGCATGTTTGTCCTCAATGCGGAAGAAGTTTCAGGGAAGGTACTTGTCCGGTCTGCAAGGTTTCAACCAGAAGCTACGCTAAACAACAAATCGACATCAGAGATTTGATGATTTCGGCTTGCAGAAAAGTAGGTCTTCCTATGTTGAGTATGGTGAAGGGCGTGAAAGGCATGACAAACGAGACCAAGACGCCCGAGATTCTGGAAAAGGGGGTTTTGCGGGCTAAGCATGGCTTGTCTGTGTTCAAGGATGGAACAATACGTTTCGACGTCACGAATGCTCCTCTTTCTCATTTTACTCCTAAGGAGGTCGGCGTCTCTGTTGAGCAGCTTAGAAAGAACGGTTACCTGCATGACTATGAAGGTAATCCTTTAACAGAACCTGAGCAGATTTGCGAACTCAAGATTCAGGACATAGTTATTCCCCAGAAATGTGCAGACTATTTTGTTCATGTTGCCAACTTTCTTGACGAACTGCTTGAGAAGGTATACGAGCTTCCTCCCTACTACAACATCAAAAAAGCCTCTGATCTTATTGGACGCCTCATCGTAGGTTTGGCGCCACACACCTCAGTCGGCATAGTCGGAAGAATCATAGGCTTCACTCCACTGAACGTCTGTTACGCCCATCACCTATGGCATTCAGCGAAGCGCAGAGACTGCGACGGCGACGAGGATGCATTGATGCTGGCTATGGATACCGTCCTGAACTTCTCTAAAGTCTTTCTGCCCTCCCATATTGGAGGGATAATGGATGCCCCTATTCTGATTATCCCTGTGGTGAATCCAGTGGAGGTGCAGCGGCAGGCTCATGAAGTAGATGTTGCAGCAAAATATCCCCGACTTTTTTATGAAAAAACTTGGGAGAAAGCAGAAACTAGACAGTTAATCGAATCAATAGATATTGTTGAGCATCGCTTGAATACTCCGGCGCAGTTTGAAGGCTTCAAGTACACTGTTCCCGTTTCAGATGTTAACATGGGCAACCCAGAGAGCATCTACAAAAAATTGGGAAAGATGACAGACAAACTGCACAGCCAACTCATTTTAGCGGAAAAAATCGAAGCCGTCGACGCTGATGTGGTGGCGAGGAAGGTTTTGACCACACATTTTGTCCGTGACATAGCTGGCAACCTGAGAGCTTTCACAACTCAAAAGTTTCGTTGTAAAGCCTGTAACAAAAAATTCCGCAGGCTTCCTCTTCTCGGTAAGTGTCCAGCATGCGGAGGCGAATTGACTCTTACGGTCTATCGTGGAGGGATCGAGAAGTATTTGCCTGAGGCGCAGAAGCTTGTGAAAAAGTATGGTCTCTCGGAGTATTATGCTCAAAGGCTCTCGATGGTGGAAGACGAAATTCTAATCTTGTTTGAAGGCAAGAAACCACGGCAAATCTGTCTCACAGCCTTCTCAAGTGAGCCTTAGAAAGCTTTTTGTCTCAACAACTAACATATGTTGAGGGCACATGTTCAAGATAGCCCACCACCCCAACGCTTTTCTGACCCAGAAAAGGAACATTCAGCCAGGCTTGTCAGCAAGGACACAGATAATCTCTGTTCTCGAAAAGAAGATATGTGACGCCAAAACGCTTTCCCGAGAAACAGAGCTTAGCTACAAAACCGTTCTTTATCATCTGCACCTTCTTGAGGCAGAAAACATTCTAAGCCACAAAGGAAGACGAACCTACGTTTGGCAGCTGACTGGTGTGGGACAGCAAAGACTGGTGGGTAAAGAGGCTAAAAGGGGCAGTCGCAGGGCGATAGTCCGCACTTAGGGCACTTGTTATCATATTTTTGGAGTGCCGCCTTCTCCAAGTCTATGTTGACGATGTTTGCTAGAGATGCCAGCCATGCGAAGACGTCGGCGAACTCATTTTCTATGGCTTTGATGTCGTCTCCTTTTAGGGCTTCTCTCAGTTCCTCAACTTCCTCCACGAGCCAATCCAATGTTCCATCTGTTCCCCGTTCAGAGTCTCTGTGAAAATACAGTCGCCTCATCATGTTTTGGAATTCTTTGATTTGCATCTTCTTATCTTCCTCATTATGTTTCCATCATCTTTGTCTATACCCTTCTATGCATCCTTGCTTTATTTGACTCACCAAATCAACAATCTGCGGCAATGTTTCCTCAGGCTTTTCCAGGTTCCTCTCGTAAACCTTCGCGTAACAGCTTCCAGCTATTGCGCCGTCAGCTCCTGCCGCAACCACATTTGAGGCTTGTTGCCTGTTTGAGATGCCGAAGCCTGCCAGAAGAGGCATATCCGTGTGCCGCCTAACCCGTTTTACCAGTTTCAGGGTGGAGTCGGATAGGCTCTCGCGTGCTCCTGTGACGCCCTCGACGTTTATGATGTAAAGGAAGCCTGATGCAATGTCCGTGATCTTCTTCAGCCTGTCCTCGGTGGTTGTGGGCGCTATCTGAAATATTATGTGAATGCCGCTTCGTTTTCCTTCAGCCAACAAAACATCCGCCTCTTCAACTGGAACGTTAGGAACAATTATGGCTTGGGCACCCGCTTCCCTTATTCTGTTCAGGAAGTTTCCTACACCCGCGACGTAGGGGATGTTATAGTAGGTCGTTACGACAATCGGATTCTCTACGCCCCTGTCCCGCAGCTTCTTTATGCCTTGGATGCACTTGGCTGGGGTCATACCGTTTTCCAGCGCCCTCTCGCATACTGCCTGAAAGGTCGGTCCATCGGCTGTTGGGTCAGAGAAGGGGATTCCGAACTCGAGGATGTCTGCCCCATTTTCAGCCAAGGTTTCGATCAGTTTAAGGGAAAACTCTTCGTGGGGGTCCCCAAAATAGACGTGGGACATGTGAGCGCCCTCTACCTTGCTTTTCAGTTCTTGGAATTTGTCTTCAAGATTCATGGAAATACCTCATAATGGTTTCTAGGTCCTTGTCGCCTCTTCCAGAATAGTTCAAGACAACAAGCTCATCCTTGTCAAAGTCTTCTTTATGATTCACCATATAGGCGATGGCATGGGCAGTTTCAAGGGCAGGTATCAGCCCCTCAGTTTTGCTCATGACCTTCACTGCCTCAAACACCTGCCGATCAAAGGCGTAACGGGCTTCCATCCTTCCACTTGCAGCTAGAAACGAGATTTCGGGTCCTCGCCCAGGATAGTTAAGACCCGCGGCTCTTGTCTTTGACGGCTTTATCTGCCCATTTTCATCCTGCAAAACCTGCATTAGGGCGCCATGCAGTATTCCGGGTTTACCTATCTGGAAGGCAGCGGCATTGTTGTCGGATTCTAGGCTTTCGCCTCCGCCCTCAACGAAGATCAGCCTGACGTCTTTGTCTTTTATGAATGGTCTGAAGGCTCCTAATGCGTTGCTTCCTCCGCTTCCGCATGCCACTATCGTGTCTGGCAGTCTGCCTTCTTTTTCGAGTATCTGTTTTTTGATTTCTTTTCCGATTACGCTCTGGAACGTCGCAACAATCTCGGGGAAGGGGTGGGGACCCACAGTTGAGCCCATAAGATAGTGGGTAGTCTGTGAGCAGGTAGTCCATTTTCTTAGAGTGTCAGAAACAGCGTCCTTCAAAACACCCATTCCAATGTCTACAGGGGTCACTTTTGCTCCCAGCAGTTTTATCCGTTTCACGTTGCTTGCCTGCCGTTTGATGTCCTTCACGCCCATGAAGACCTCTGTCTCCAGTTCGCAGACGTTGCCTGCCATGGCTGTTGCAAGCCCGTGCTGTCCTGCCGCTGTTTCCGTGATTAGCCGTGTTTTTCCCATTTCTTTTGTTAGAAGCGCCTGACCTAAGGTGTTGTTGAGTTTATGTGAGCCTCCGCACACTAGGTCTTCTCTTTTGAGGTAAATCTTGCAGCCGACGAGTTCGCTGAAGTTCCGTGCGTAGTAGAGGGGGGTTGGTCTTCCAGCATAATCCCTCAACAACGTGTTGAGTTTTGCTTGGAATTCTGCTGTGGGATAATGCTTTTCAAAGGCTGTTTCCAGCTCGACGAGAATCGGCATCAGAACCTCGTTCACGTACTGTCCGCCGTAGTCTCCAAATTTTCCTTTCTTCTTCAATCTAGCACACCTGCTCAGTTGTCTTGCAATTTGATTTCCTTGGCATTTTCAACAAAAGCCCGAACCTTCTCATGATCCTTTATTGCGGGTCTAAGCTCGACGCCGCTGGCAACATCCACAGCGTAGGGCTGAACCGTTTGGACGGCTTCTTTGACGTTTTCGGGCTTCAATCCCCCTGCGAGAATCACTGGAAGGGGCGCAACTGCTTCCCTGATTTGTTTGCTTAATGTCCAGTCATGAACCATGCCTGTTCCGCCGTATTGCCCCTTAGTGAAGGAATCCAAAAGCACCGCATCAAACAGTTTCAACTCCTCTATGGCTGCTTCGTTCAGGGCATCTTTTGTTACGTAGACTGTTTTTATCAAACGAGTGCCTTTTGTTCGTTCACGGATTTCTGAAGCATCAAAACTCTTCTTTCCATGAATCTGGATGGCTGTCGGCTTTAATCTTTCACAGATTTCAGCAAGCCCCTCTATGCTCTGAGGCGCCGTAACTACTACGCTGTCAACGAAGACTGGCACATGACGTAGCAAAGTTTCAGCCCTTTCTGGCGTTAGATTTCTTGGCGATGCGGGAACGCCCACAAGGAAACCGACAGCATCTGCTCCTGCATCCACAGCAACGGCCAGGTCCTCTTTTCTGGTTATTCCGCAAATCTTGACTCTGACGCTTCTCAAGGGGCAGTAACAAACTCCTTAACCTTTTTTTTGATGTTGCCAGCCATCATGATTGCGGACCCAATTAAAAAAGCTTGAGCGCCACATCCCCGAAGAAAACTAATATCTGCAGGCGCCATAATTCCGCTTTCGCTAACAACAACCTTACCTTGACTGTCAACTTTTTTCAGGATTCTCTCAGTTATCCCAATGTCAACTTTCAGCGTTCTGAGGTCACGATTATTGATTCCAACTAAATCAGCCTCGGTTTCTATGGCTGACTGGAACTCCTCTTCGTTGTGGGTTTCCAGCAGCACCTCAAGCCTTCTAGTGTGCGCCTCCGAAACCATCTCTTCAAGACCAAGTTCACAGTATCCACGTTCGAAGAGGGCTTCTATCAAGAGAACAGCGTTGGCGCCAATTCTTGAGGCTGCATCAAGCTGTATTGGACTGAGGATTATGTCTTTCATGAGGATTGGAAGCTCTACAGCTTCTCTGACTTTTGCTAGGTAACCGAGGGAGCCGCTGAAGTGCTTCGGCTCTGTCAGAATCGATATTCCTGTTGCCCCGCCCTTTTCCATTGCTGCGGCAACTTCCTGCGGGTCAAAGCTTTTTCTGATTGTTCCTCTGGAGGGCGACGCAGCTTTGACCTCCGTAATTACCGCGTTTTTCTTGCTTTCAACAATCGCCTTTCTGAGGCTAACCTGAGAGAATGTGCCCTGAGCTGAAACTTTGTAGTAGCCTTCATTGACGGTTTCTTTGGCGTCCTGTGCCAGTGTGTCGAGGAAATCAGGCATGTTCTGTCTCCAACTGTTCAAGCTTTGATAGGTCTCCGCCAGAGAATTTGACGAGTTCCTTGAGTTTCCTGTAGGCGGCGCCGCTTTCAATCGATTCGTTTGCTAACTCCATCCCATAGCCGAAATCTTCTGCTTTGCCCGCTACGATGATGGCTGCAGCCCCGTTAACCTGCACAATCTCGCGCCTAGGGTCGTCTGAGTCACAATATCCGTTCAAGATTTTGAAGGTAATAGCTGCGCTTTCTTCTGGTGTGGTTCCTTTGATGTCTTCTATTTTTGCCTGTTTGACGCCGAAATCTTTTGGAGCCATCTCCCTTGTTGTAACCTCGCCGTTTTTTAACCACGAAATAGCCGTCTTTCCTATGGTGGATATCTCATCTAATCCATCTACGCCGTGGACAACCATCGCTTCTTCGGAACCAAGACTCTTCAGGGAGTAGGCCAGAGGCTCCGTCAACTGGGGGTTGTAAACTCCCAGCAGCTGGGCGTTGGCTTCCGCCGGGTTCGTCAGAGGACCAAGAACATTGAAGACTGTTCTTATGCCAATCTCTCTTCTTGGACCGATAGCATATTTCATGGCTGGATGAAAGGCGGGAGCAAACATGAAGCCCACCCCCACCCCCTCAATAGCCCGTTCAACATTCTCAGGAGCCACGCTGAGGTTAAGCCCCAGCCGCTCCAGAACATCGGCGCTGCCGCATTTGCTGGTGACTGACCTGTTTCCATGCTTAGCCACCGCAACGTCTGCTCCGGCAACAACAAAAGCTGCTGTGGTGCTGATGTTGAAGGTTTTGATTCTGTCTCCTCCAGTTCCGCACGTGTCAACAAGCCTGCCCTTAACGGTGGGGTGAATTCGGCGACAATACTGCTTCATTACTGAGGTGAAGGCTGTAATCTCGTCAGATGTTTCGCCCTTAATTCTTAGGGCAGTCAGGAAGGCGCCTATCTGAGAGTTTGTTGCTTCGCCAGACATGATTTCTTTCATGCTTGCTGTTGACTCTTCGTGAGTTAAGTCGCCGCCGTTAACCAGCTTCTGTATATTTTCCTTAATCATGGTCGTTCCGTCCTTCAAGAAAATTTTTGATTATCTTTTTTCCATCCTCACAAAGTATGGATTCGGGATGGAATTGCAGTCCCGTGATTGGGTATGTCTTGTGGCGGACTCCCATAACTTCGCCGTCGTCAGCGGATTCGGCGCTTATCTCGATGCAGGACGGAATAGATCTTTTTTCTCCCACAAGAGAATGATAACGCGTTCCCGTGAACGGATTCTTAACACCCTCAAAGACGCCTTTCCCATCATGTCTGATTACGCTGGTTTTTCCGTGCATTAGCCGCCCTGCCCGAACAACTTTTCCGCCAAAAACAGAAACTATGCCCTGACTTCCCAAACAAACCCCTAAGGTGGGTATCTTGCAGCTCATCTTCTGCAGAATTTCTGAGCAAACTCCAAAATAGTGGGGGTCTTCGGGGGTGCCTGGACCTGGAGATATGACGATTCGCTGAGGGTCTATGCGCATTGCTTGTTTGAGGTTTATTTGGTCGTTTCTGTAAACGATGGGCTCTCCCCCAAGCTCTCCGATATATTGAACAAGATTGTAGACGAAGGAGTCATAATTGTCTATAACCAACACTTTCACTTTTTCTCACTTCCTGAAACTTCCAGCGCCTTGATTAAGGCCTGAGCCTTGTGCTCTGTTTCAAACCATTCTTTCTCTGGGTCAGAGTCTGCCACTATGCCGGCTCCAACCTGAATGTGGGCTTTGTCTCCGTTGGCGATGAGGGTTCTGATGGTGATGGCGAAGTCTGCGTTGCCGTTGTATGAAAAGTATCCTACTGCCCCTGCGTAGGGTCCCCTTCTTGTCGGCTCCAGCTCTTCGATTATCTCCATTGCCCTAACCTTGGGGGCTCCCGAGACTGTACCTGCTGGAAAAACGGCTCTCAGCGCGTCGTAGCAGTCGCATTCGTCTCTGAGGTCGCCGACAACCCGCGAAACAATGTGCTGCACATGGCTGTATTGATGTACCTTCATGAATTCTGGGAGGTGAACGCTTCCAAACTTTGACACTTTTCCAATGTCGTTTCTGCCTAAATCCACCAGCATCACATGCTCAGCCCGTTCTTTGGGGTCTGCCAGCAGCTCCTCGGTTAGCCGCTTGTTTTCGGCTGGATTTTTTACATGTGGCCTTGTTCCTGCTATCGGAAAAGTTTCAACACGCCTGTTTTCGACTCTCACAAGCATTTCAGGGCTTGACCCAACTATCTGATGTTCGCCAGATTTCAGGAAGTACATGTATGGTGATGGGTTTATTTCTCTGAGGTTGCGGTAGAAGCCAACAAGGTTGCCTCTTATCTGAAAATCGTAACGTTTGGAGAGAACAACCTGAAAAACGTCGCCCGCAGTCACGTATTCTTTAGCTTTCTCCACAGCATCCTCAAACCGCTCCTTAGATATGTTAACTTTCAGTTGTTTGTGCGTCAGTGCTCCGTTACTGTTTGGCTCTTGTAGTAGTTCATCGATTTCGGGTAGCCGATTCTTGTTTAAGTGATAGTATAGTGTCTGCCTGTTTCTGTGGTCATAAATTATGCCGTCATCGAAAACTCCGACTTCAACGTCAGGGAAGTTCTGGTCGTCAACTGCAGTTTCAGGCAGTTTTTCCCAGCATCTAACCGCATCGTAGGAGATGTATCCCACTGCTCCGCCGATGAATCTTTGTTCCTTGAATCCCGGCAGATTTCTGAGCGTTTCTTGGATTACCGCCAACGGTTCATTGACTGTTTTTCTTTCTTCCTCATCCGTTCTTTTGTTGCGGATGACGGCTTCTCCGTTTTTTATTGTGATTGTTAAAGCCGGGTCGAATCCTATGAATGAGTATTGTGACAGTTTCTTTGGTCCTTCAATTGACTCGAGAATGTATGTGCTTTCGTAGTTGTTGTAGAGTTTCGAGAAGATTTCGAGAGGAGGCTTTTCGAAGGAGAGTTTTCTAATCTTCAACTGGCGAGTTGACTTAGATGTCATTGGGTTTGTCGATTTTTGGATGCCAAACATTATCCCTCATGCTTCAACTCTCCTAAGGAACATTGATAGACTATAAGGTCTTATTTAAACCTTCTGAGTATAAAAACGTGCTTTATGCCTTGTTAAACCAAACAAAAAAGAAACAAAACAACCCAAACTGCACCCAAACCGCTCCTGAAACCACATGCATAACTTTAATTAACACCTCATGAACTTGTATGAACTGAACCGCCATGAGTGTTCGAAGAAAAAAACGTAATGAAGGCGCACGCATGCCCGCCCAAGGCGCTGGGCTTCTAAGATTCTTCGAAGAGGACACAAGAGGCGTTAAAGTAAAACCCGAAATAATTGTCATCCTGGCGATATCTCTTATCGTAGGCAGCGTTTTGGCAACAGTCTTTTTCACATAATTTTTTACTCTTCGTGCAGAACTTCAATGCGCTGAACAGAATTCAAGTTAACAAAAACTTCGCTTCGGTCTTCTCTGCTCACAATCTGTGGCACAGGCTGAGCTATAGTAGACCGCAACGTCACAACTTCCGCGTCAGAAAGCCAGATGCCCGGAGGTTCCCTAGTTACAGCTGCTAAGGTTCCTTCAAACCCGTAAGAAGGATCCAAAATTGCAACCATTTTTCGTCCAACATGCCGCTCAAGAATCTGAAACACTGAGGGCGGAGGGGGTCCGGCTTTTGACATAGCCCTTCAACTTACGTTAAATTCGCCATAAAAGCTTTTACGCCCCAAAATTATGATTTTAAACATACTTTTTGGTGGGTGCTCCCAGATAATTGTGTCCCGTTTATCAATGTTTATTCACAAAAATGTCAATAGGATTTTCCTGATATAATCCTAATTATGTAAAAACGGTTCTGTCTCCCCTTTTTCTCGGCAAATTTAAGTAGAACTGGGGAGGCAAGGGTATAACATTAATATTTTTGTGGGGTTCCTAGAAGGATAATTGCAGAGAGGCGTCAGGTTGACCGACGATTCAACAGATAAGTACATTGACAAGGCTGTGAAGCGGTATTCTAAACTGTTTAGTCTTCCCTCCCAAAAACGCCTCACAATCTATCTTGGACTCCTGTCTCTACATGGCGGAGTCCTGTCACTCCTGCCTCTGAACCTTTCTCTTGAAAATTTTGTTGTTGGTCTAGGCTTTGGCGCAAGTTTTTTTGTCCTAACTTTGCTTTCAGACTTGATAATCAGCTATGGCTCCATGAAGAATGACCTTGTCTTCAATCTGAGGCGCTGTTCCGCCCTCTCTTTCTTCTCTTCCCTTGTCTTTTTGGCAATAGTTATTCTGGGCAGCTTAATTAGCGCCCTTCTGGGAGCTCCAGAGCTTTGGATCAGATTCTTCTTTCTGGGTTTCAGTGGAGCCCTGATACTGCGTCTGCTAGTTCTCTCCGTTACCTCCTTCAACAGAACTTCAGGAACCATTTTTTCTTCCCTTCTACAGCCTACCCTAGTTGCGCTTCCCATAGTTTTTATGGGCTCTACAGTTGGGTATACTCTAGATATGCAGCTTCTAATTTTTGCTCTAACTTCTGTTTCTGTGTCTCTCTTGACAGTGTTTACTTTCAAATACGGCATGGACCAGGTCGGCAAGGGAATCCTTGGCACCGACTCCTCGCTGCTCTTCAAAGCCTTTTTAGCCAACTGGACAGAGGACCTTGTAGCACCCTTAGAGAATTACTTTGAGAAGCTTGGCGACAAAGAAGACATCAAGGTCTCTTTGCTAACTTTCAGAACTGGAAAAAAGCTAAAGGCGGCGATTGTTGTTCCGGCGCTGCATCCGGGTCCCTTCAAGAACCTTGGAAGCAGCCTTCTTCCCTCCTTGATTCAGACGAGCCTGCAGGACAAGTTTGATTGTGTTGTTTCTGTTCCTCATGGCTTAGTGGGTCACGAGTTAGATGTTTCTACCCAGTCTGAAAATCAAAGAGTCATAAAGAGCATACTCGAATTCGTCGACTCCTCATCCCCCACTTCCAAAGCCACGCCCATGAAACGCACCGAAAGCGATGATGCAAAAGCCAGCTGCCAAATTTTTGGAGACTGCGCTTTTCTCACGTTAACCACAGCGCCGAAAACCATTGAAGACCTTCCCCCTGAACTGGATTCCCTGATTGTCAACGAAGCTGAAAAACGGGGGCTTTCTGTTCTTGCCATTGACGCCCACAACAGTATGGGCGGTTCCTTTGACAGAGATTCTGCTGTTAAATCCTTCAGTAAAGCTTCTGTGGATTGTCTCGAAAAAGCGCTGAAAAGCAAAGACGCGTCCTTCAAGGTGGGGGCAGCAGCAGTTGTGCCCCAAGATTTCACGGTTCAGGAGGGGATGGGTCCCGGAGGCATAACCGTGATTGTTGTGGAGGTAGGTGGCCAGAAGGTGGCCTATGTGACCATTGACGGAAACAATATGGTTTCTGGGTTGAGGGACAAAATCCTCTCTGCGCTGAAGGAGCTGGGAATAGACGACGGCGAGGTTCTCACCACCGATACCCATTCAGTATGCGGCATGATACGGTCTGCCCGAGGCTACAATCTGGTTGGCGAAGTAATCGATCACCTGAAACTCATCAGTTACATCAAGGAAGCAACTAGCCAAGCTTTAGACAATATGGAGCCTGCGGAGGCGTCGTGGCGCACTGAAACAATCCGTGACGTTAAAGTCATTGGGGAGCAGCAGATAACAGAAATGACTGTTTTGGCTGACAAGACAACAGTACGGGCTCGGAGACTTGCTGTTTCCCTCTTTCCCGCAGCTGCCATATCTTTGATTCTGCTTCTGCTTTTCCTCCTCTAGATGTTTTAATCATCAAAAAATTTCCGAAAACCTTATTCTCCATGTTGCCCCTTCTCAGGGGTAGGTGTCATGTTTTGAGTTCAAAGGATGAATTAGTTAATCTTTTCAAGGAACAAATCAAAATTGAGCAAACCATTGTGGACTCTGTGAAAGAGGGATTGGTTGAAATTGAGAATTCGGCAGTTAAGGGAGTTCTGGCGGCAATTTCCTTGGATTCCCTGAAGCACGCGGAAATGTACTCTTCTGCCATTAACCTGTTAACAAGTGTTCCTCAGGCGTTGACAGAAAAAAACCTTGACAAACAGAAAGAACTTGTGAAGAAGCACATACAGTTAGAGGCTCTGGTCATAAAGAAACTCCACGAGATTATTCCCTCAGTCCAGAACGAGAAGATTAAGCTCCTTCTTGATGCGATTTTAGCTGATGAGAAGAGGCATCACGCCCTCCTCCAGAAAGTCTTGGAGATTCTCGTTAAAGGCGAAACCATAACCGACAAAGAATGGTGGGATGTCATGTGGGAAAACGTGCCGTTCCACGGAGCCCCAGGCGGCTAAAAAACTAAAATTTTTGCTGAAAGAGCAAGACGACTTTGAGACGCCGCCTTTCTCAATCAGCATTTTTTGTTTAATCCATCTTGCAGTCTTTCAGCAGTTTTTGCCAGCGGCGGTCAACTTCTTTCTGAATCTCTTCAAGAACATGCTTGTTTTCAGGCTTGAAGAGGTGCCTGAATCTTCCCTGAGTCTTCAAGTAAACCTCTACAGGCTGCTTCCTATCCGGATACTTTGCTATGAGCTCGCTTGGTTTTGAAAGCTTGTATTCACCGTATTCTGCTTCCCATAGTGGAAAAACGCATGTTTGGACTGCCAGACCAGCGATTTCAACAGTTTTTGCTGTTTCGCTTCTCCAGCCTCTTGGGCATGGAGCAAAGGCGTGCAGGAATGCGGGTCCGTTGACTTCCATTCCTTTTCTGGCTTTTATTACCAGGTCCTTCCAGTATGCTATGCTGGCTGTGGCAACGTATGGCATGTTGTGGGCTACCATTATGTCTGCTATGGGTTTTTTGAACTCTGCTTTTCCTGGGATAGCTGATCCTGCAGGCGAAGTTGTTGTCCATGCTCCATGTGGTGTGCCTCCGCTTCTCTGTATTCCAG
>CAZJLG010000002.1:0-21164 GCA_964546665.1 uncultured Candidatus Bathyarchaeia archaeon | reverse complement strand
ATGAAAACAAGAGTTGAAGCCTTCTTGGAGATGCTCGAAGCAAGAATGGACATATGAGGAGACAGAATAGATGATTTCTGCCGGAATGGACCTGGGAACCCAGAGAGTAAAAGTGGTCATCCTGAAAGACAACCAGATAGTAGCCAAGAGCCAACAAATTTCAGGATTTGAACCCACCAAAGCCGCTGAAGAAGCCTTCCAGGAGGCACTACAGACCGCCAAACTGTCCCGCGAAGACATAGAACACATTACAGCAACAGGCGCAGGCGTGAAAATGGCTCCCTACGCAGACAGCACAGTAAGCATGATGGGAGCAGACGCCAAAGCAGGAGCCTACTTTTTTCCGTCAGCCAGAACAATAATAGATATTGGAGCTGAGGATGCACGGGCAGTGAAATGCGACGAAAATGGAGTCATGATTGATTTCGTTGTAAACGCCAGGTGCGCAGCCGGAGCAGGCACATTCATCGAGGCTATGGCACGAGCACTAGAAGTTGAGTTAGATGATATGGGTTCACTGTCATTGGAGGCAGAGAAGGCAAGCCCCATAAACGCCAGCTGCGTAATCTTCGCAGAGTCTGACGTTGTTTCCCTGATTCACAAAGAAGAACCCAAAACCGAAATCGCCAGAGCCATCTTTGATGCCATGGCAGAACGAGTCTCCTCCATGGTGCTTCGACTAGGAATAAACAAGGACATTGTTCTTGTCGGCGGAGTAGCAAAGGATGTCGGCTTTGTCGCCTCTCTTAAGAGGAGACTGGGAACAGAAATACTGATACCTGAAGAACCTCTATACGCTGGCGCGGTCGGCGCAGCCTTAATCGCCGCCAAAAAAGCGGGAAGAAGGAGGCGATAGATAAGATGGAGACTAAAGAAGAGAAACAGGAGTTCTGGAGATGGCTTGAATACCACAGTGTCATGCCGGGCAAAAACTGGCAAAACGCTGACATAATAACCGCTGGAGTGGACGTTGGTTCCGTGGGCTCCAAAGCGGTTGTTATGGCGGATGGCGAAATGTATTCGTGGAGTGTAATGCGAACCGGCTCTAACAGCTCTGACAGCGCCAAGAAAGCGCTGGAATGGGCGATGGAGGACACTGGATTGACGGTGAAGGACCTCAACTATATTGTGGGAACGGGCTACGGCAGAGTTAACGTTCCCATGGCAAACAAAGCCATCACAGAAATCGCATGCCACGCCAAAGGCGCCAACTACATCTGGGGACCCACAGTAAGGACAGTGCTGGATGTGGGCGGACAGGACGTGAAGGCAATCCGCATCGACGAAACAGGCAAAGTAGTCTCTTTCCTCATGAACGACAAATGCGCCGCAGGCACAGGACGAGGAATGGAAGTCATCGCTGACCTGCTGCAGATACCCATCGAAGAGGTCGGCAAAGTGTCCCTGAGCGTAACCGAGGACCCCAAGCCAGTCAGCAGCACATGTGTAGTGTTTGCGAAAACAGAAGCGGTTGGGCTGTTACGTCAAGGATGGAGCAAAGAAAAAGTCTTAGCAGCATACATGAAAGCCATGGCTATCAGGATGAGCGAGCTTATAGAAAAGGTGGGCTGCGAAAAAGACTTCGTCATAACCGGCGGACAATCCAAAAACATTGGAATAGTACACAGGGTAGAAGAAATTTTGGGCATTAAACGCCTTCCAGTTCCGTCTCTGGAACAGACTGGGCTAGACCCCGTTTCTGCTGGCGCAATAGGAGCAGCCCTGTACGCCAAGGCACTGCACGAGAAAGCCCTTAGACGTTGAGGGTGATAGCGATTATAACATATTATGGTTATCAAGACGGTTCAGGCGAATACTACATAGTGATTGACGCGGAGAAATGCAACAGCTGCGGCGACTGCATAGAAAAATGCCCTCAGGGCGCCTTGAAGATGGAAACCATGTTCATTGACCTTGAAGACAAACCTGTAGCCGCAGTCACGGAGGAGCACCGCAAAAAAATCAGATACACATGTTCGCCCTGCAAGCCCGAAAACGGTGTTGTCCCCTGCGTCAAAGTCTGTGACCAAAAGGCGATAACATGTATCTGGAAACAAAAATAGGGCAGAAAGGGGCAGTATCAAGCACGCTTAGTTCGCTTGTGCCTTTTTTCGCTTTTTGGGATAATCTTTTTTATTAGATAGTCTTATGGATGAAACCGGAGAAAGCTGTAATGGAAGTAGGAATAGTTGGTTGCGGGTACATTTCGGGGATACACGTCAACGCATGGAGAGACGCAGGAATCAACGTAGCCGCCGCCTGCGACTTGAACGAAAAAGCAGCCATACAATTCACTAAAGACCACAAAATCCCCTCACATTATACCAGCTTTTCCGAAATGCTCAAAAACGAAGACCTTTTCGCCATTTCAGTCTGCGTCCCGCCCAAATTTCACACGGACATAGCAGTAGAGGCTCTGAATTCAGGCTGCAACGTAGTTGTTGAAAAGCCCTTCACAGTAAACACTGACGAGGCAGAAAGATTACTGGGCACCCTCCAGAAGTCATCCGGAAAACTGACCATAATCCACAGCCAACTCTATGAGCACTCAATTTTTCATGCATTGAACAGAGTCAAGGCAGGAGACATAGGACAGGTCGTGGGAATGGATGTTGCAATCCTGCACAGCCCTGACGAGACGATGGCAGCAGACAAAAACCACTGGTGCCATAAACTACCAGGCGGCAGATTCGGGGAGAACCTGCCTCATCCCATATATCTTCTCCAAGCTTTTCTAGGAGAACTGGAAATCAAGTCTGTGCTAACGGACAAACTGGGTTCTCACCCGTGGATGGCATTTGATGAATTACGGGTAATTCTAGAGGCTGAAAACAACAAGTTTGGAACCGTCCACATCAGCTTTAATGCAGCCGGACATGACCGAACCGACGTTCACGCAAACATCTACGGCACCGGAGGCACAATCCATGCCGGAATCTACCCGATAAGCAGCCTGCTTGTTTCAAAGCCTGGACGCGGAATAATGCACTTCAATAATGTGTCCCAGCAGGTCAAAATCTGGAGTTCATACGTGGGAAGTATCTTAACGAAGAGGAAAACGCCACGATACTACAGTGTTTCGCATACACGAATTATCAGGTCCTTTGTGGACAGCCTCAAGGGCAACGGAAAACCCTTAGTCACCCCTGAAATGGGATACGAAAACGTTCAAGTTGTCGAAAAAATCTGCAAAATGATAGAAGAAAAACGGCTCTCCCAGAAGTAGCCGCTATTGTGAACGAGACTTCCGCAGCGCATGCTTAACAGCCTTTTCTGTTTCCACATGTACCAAACGATGACTCTTTCCGCAGATTGGACACGACCAAACCTGCCCAGTGTCCACCTCTTTTTTAGGTGCTTTTGGTTTCAGCAGCTTCTCCTTTTTTGCTTCCAGTTTCTCTTCTGGCGTCGATTTTGAAAGCGACCATGCTCTTTCAAGCACAAAAAGGGTTATAATTTCCTTTTCTTCTTCTGGCTTACACAAAGTAACCAAGTATTTGCCCGGCGCTTTTTTTCCAGTTGCCTCTTCGTATGATTTGATTTCATAGTTTTCGCGTATAACAGCGGGAACCTCTTCCATGCTGGCGACAATCTTCCGATTAACCTTATCGTCATCATTCGCCTGCGTTAAGGAAATCACGTCATAGAGCATGCCCTCAATAGTGCTTTCTTGGAAAACCATGGTTCTTCCTTCTAACTGCGAGAAGCGGATACCTGCCGGACATTTCACGGCTTTGACCAAAACTTTTGCCGTTTCTTTATCTTTGCATAATTTGAGGAGCCACTCGCCCGTAAGAAAGTCATTGACTTTGTAGAAGTTCACTTCGCCGTTTCTTAACTGGCGCAAATTCATGTCGTACCATGCATCGTCTGGTCGGGTTTCAACTAGTTTAACCTTGATATGGTTCAGAAACTGCAATGACCACACTCTCCGTACATTCTTTTGTTTCTTGATGTTATAAACGATGTGATGGCATTACATGGCTATAGAAATATGCTTTACGCTAAAGGTAGAATAAAAAAAGAAAAAAAGGAGGTTTTGCCCCTAATTTGAGGGGACTTTTTAGGCTATTTTTCTTTGGATGATGAATACTCCAGCGATTGAACCGATGGCTGCTATCAGTGCAAGGACCACTGCGATCCACACTGGCATCATGTCAACGGTTACAGGTAGAGAGTCATCAACTTCCGTTTTCACTGACGAGACATCTGATTTTACGGATGTAAGATCCACTTTCACAGTGCCCAAGTCAGTTTTGATTGTTGCTATGTCGTCTTCAATGCTGGTTACGGTTCCTGCAACGGAGCCGAGGACTGTGTCGATGCTTACGATGTCGTCGCCCATATTGGTTACAGTAGTGTCTAGTGCTGCTAGGGTAGTCTCAAAGCCGCCGATAGCTGTGTCTAGGTTTACAACGTCACCATACATGCTTCCTATGACAGTGTCCAAACTCGTTAGTGAAGTTTGGATAGTGCCTAGGCTTGTCTGGATTGTTGCCATTCCGCTAGATATGGATGTTATCGATGCGCTCAATGTTGAGAGACTTGATTTGATTGTGCCAACGTCTGTCTTGATTGTTGCTATATCGCCTGTGATTGAAACAATTGTGGCGTCAAGTTCGGCTACGGCAACTTGTACCTCACCCATAGCAGTTTCTAAAGTAACCATTCCGTCACTTATCGAAACTACTGTGGCGTTAATGCCGTCTAGATAGGCAACAATTGGGTCATTTGCTGTTGAGACACAGAAGTTGTCTTTCGCCATTATAGTCATAGGTAGTACTCCAAAAGATTGGGGTATTACACTGACTACATGCAAGCCTGGTCTGAAACCAGCAGCAGCGAAATTAAACATTACATAACCGGTTGCGTTGATACCCATGTGGAAGAAGTCCCAGTAGCCGAAATATTGTGCGTTGTCGATGAATACGAGCCATCCTTCAACATCGTCTGTTCCTTCGAAGAAGCCTGTTCCTTCGACATTAACAACTTGGCAAATTTCGTTGTCGATGCATTCATCATTGTCTAGTACGGTAATCTTTGTCAGAACATTGAACATGTCATATGCGATGAGAACTACACCGGTGCTGTTGCGGGCTTCAACATATCTTAATCCACCCCATGACAGGGGTACGGTAAGTGCTTCTGTAGTCCAAGTTGAACTGGTTATTGTTTCGTTCCACAGCAGAACGTAGTATGGAGAACCAACACTGTTCTCGAAGTATATGGTTATGCGTTGACCGACATAGTCAAGGAAGTTTACTCCCGTGACTGCAAACTGATCACCGACGTATCCGCTATCAGGAGTGCAGTAGATGTATGGAACCATCACTACGTGAACTGTGAAGTTGTACATTACAGCGTTGCTGTCTTTTACGCAGAAGGTATAGTCGCCTGTTGTCAATGCCGGAACAGTAATACCAGTAGTAGCACCACCAGTTCCGTTAAGCGCTATTCCAGCGGTACACAGAACGTTGCCAAGGTAGATTGAAGCAGTGCCTAGGGCTGGGAAGTACTCCATTTGAACCTCATAGTCTGCACCAGTGTTCAGTGTCACTGATAGATGATAGTCGCCTGCATCACCACGGAAAGCAAGTGCTGAGTATTCGTCCTCAAGGTAGACTTCTCTCCAGTATTCGGTGAAATTCCAAGTGTCCATAAGAGTAGCAGTAGCGTTTTCCCACACGGTTATGTTTACCATAGTAGATTGTGGTGGAGTTGTTGTGTAAGGAACTTTAGCGCCTAAGTCCTTTACATTGAAAGCATTTGAGAATCCAGTCCAGAGCCAACCGCCTTCATCATGTGTTTCAGGGACAAGTAGAGCAAGACGTGTAGTGCCATCTTCAGTTACATTATATTTGGAGGTTATAGGAAGAGCATAGCCGCTGACAGTCACTGTAGTCGATGGAGCTCCACTTAGGGGAGTTGCAGAGAATCCAGGTAGGAAGTGTATTCGGTTTTGTGAAACACCAATTTCTGAACCTGCAATGACATCACCAGGAGTTACGTCAACAATCTTTAGCCAGTAGTCGATATCTTGGCCTTGAACTTTCAGTGGAATTGTGCCGTTAATCCAACGATTACCAATTGTGTAAGTGTATGTTTTGCCTTCTCCAGCAAATGGAGAGTCTGCAGATAGAAGAGTGCATAGAGCAGAGATTTGAGCGGGAGTGAAGGTGTAGGTATGCGGAGTAACTGTGTCAACCAAGTCGCTGAGTAGGAACGGACCAGCATAGGGTCTGTCACCCAGAGCGATGTTGATTTCAGAGCCACCAGATGTGGACAACCAAAGCCACACCTGTGCACCAGTTATTGTCATACCAGTTGTGTCAATGCTAGCAGTAGTACCTGCTTCAATTGTTACAGGGGCATCTGTTGTGCCATCGGCACGGTAAACAGTAGGTCTGCTTGTTATTGTTGCTGAAGCAAATGGAATTGCCGCAGAGATCATTGATATTGCGAGTAGTGTTACGATGACTATTCCTAGTTTTTTAGAGAATTTATTTTGCATTTTTCTTTCCTCACTTTAACGTATCTTCAGTCATACGATATCTAATATATATCTTGTGTTCACAGCCAAAACGTCAAAAAAGAGAAGTGTGCACAAAACTTATACAGATTGGTGTCTATGTGCACAACACAAATTCTACAATAACCAAACCCTTCATAAACTCGCTTTTGACAGTTTTGTACTCCATTCCTGCCAGAGCACCTTCAATAAACTTAAGAAGCAACTCGGTTCCCTCCTTCGTAAGCGCTGTAGAAGTGCATCTGAACTTTATTTTGCCATCAATCCGCTTAACATCAACCTCATTCAGGTCCCATCTTGCCGCCTGAAGAAGATCAGCCAAAGATTGAACAGGATTCGCAAATTTTTCTGTAAGATATTTCCCGTACCATTTTCCGCTAGAGAACCAGGCATCCAGTAACTGTTCTTTGTCTGTTGCGTAAACTTTGTTTGTTAAGAAGTTGAAGACGGTTAAGGGCGTAAAGACGGCGCCCGAAGCTTTCTGTGACTGCAGAATCTCAAAGTAGCGAACCATGCGCGTAAGGTCTTGACCTGCCTCAAAGACGCGCACCGCCTGCTGCAGAGCATCTTCAATGTATCTGTTTAGGGGTTTCCCCTCTTTGCTTGAGGCATCCATAAGCCCACTCAGAAGTGCCTCAGGGATAGGAATAAGCCTTTTACCTTTACTTTGACCCTCAGACATCAAATTTTCTTCCTATGCGCTTTCAATCTGATAGTTCCTCTCGAAATATCTTTATTAAAACCAGTATAACCGAAAGTGTCCAAGGCGCTCTCAAGGAATGCCGTAAACAAGAAGGTGTATGCTTCAGAAAACCTTGGACTGATTATTCGAATCGAAACATTGTCCTTATCCTCTTCAAAGTCTAGCTCTGACGCATTCCAAGTGAAAGCCGCCAAGTCCCGCTTAAAAAGCGAAAACGGGTCTTTGACTCCACTCGAAATATAATTTTTGGCAAGCCAAGCTCCAGCTTCAACCCAAGACTCCAACGACTTGCGCTTCGCCTTCTCATGCGCAATATCAGCCATCTCGTACCACAAGTTTTCTAAACCAAGAATGAAGCTTGACTCCTTTGCAGCCTTCAGCAACCCCCGTTCATCAAGAAGAATTCGAAAACTGACCCCCAGCTCCTCTGCTTCAAAGGCAAGCTGCAGCATTTCGTTGATAAAAGCGTATAAACTGTAGCCTTTTTGTTTGGCAAGTTCACTGGCGTGTTCAATGAGGTCTTGGCGAGCTGCGAAAGTCTTTCGTCTAACTTTGCGTTTTTTTTCCACTTTTTCACCATTCTCTGTGATCGGTTAGGTCACGCATAAACTGTTCTTGAAATGTACCTCTGGTATATTCGGAAGGTCACATAATAAAATTGCCCTATTACACCATCTTCACCAAAATATGGAACACAAAAAATTAGGAATCTGACACAAAAATGGTAAAATTATAAGAAAAATGTCTTTAACTCTCGACATTCACCGATTTTTGCTGAACACAAACAAGTTTATTTCTACGCAGTTTTGGAGCCAGAAAAGTTTCCGAACTTCTCCCAGAAACCCATTATTTTTTCTCCGCAATCAATGGAATTCTTCACGGTTTTCATCTCTTTCTGGTAGTAGCTTGGAAGCAGGTGCCTGATGTCCGGGCGTATAATTCTTTCATCCAGCATCACTATGCATCCCTTGTCTTCAGCTGATCGGTGGACGCGCCCACATGCTTGAACCAGACGAAATATTGCGGGCGTCAGGTAAGCGTAATCTCTTCCTTTTCCCGGAAATTGGGAGTCAAAGTAGGCTATCAGCGCCTTCTGATACACGCTCCATGTTGCGTAGGGCAATCCCACCGTCACCACACATGTTAGCAGGTTGTTGGGGTAGTCCATTCCTTCACTGAATTTTCCGCCCATAACCCCGAACAGTGCGTTGCTTTTTGAGCGGGTCAGTCTCTGCATCACGTCTTTTTGTCTGGTTTTGCGTTCCTCCACAATCATTGTCCGGTCAAGGTTTGTATGCGCGAGAATTGTGTTCATGAGTTGGTAGCTTGTGAAAAAGACTGCCATGTTGCCCCTGTTCGCCGTTGATATGGCTTCGATGTATTCTGCCCATTTTCTGAGCATCTGGTCAGTTCTCTGCTCGTATCTGGATGAGACGTCGCAGGCGGCTAGTATCATCCTGTTTTCTGGCGGGAACGGAGAATCAAATTCTTTGAGATGAACGTCCTCTTTGTTGCGGAGTATCAGGTCCCTGTACACTTTTGGGGGGGAAAGGAAGCCGCTCATGACGATGCTTCCTTTTGCCTGCCGCAACACAGGGTCAGTTATTTCTCTGCCGTCTAGGCTTCTGACCTCCATGTAGATTTTGTCTCCCCAGTCCTTCTGAATCAGGTGAACATACTTGTCGCCGACTCTCTGGAAGAAGTTCTCCACAAAGTCGCCTACCCTGTGAGCGTAACTGAAGACTCTGTCAGACCCCAGTTCTTGGCGCTTCTCTCTCACGTACTCTCCGTATTCATGGAGAGTTTCCGCGGCTTTGTCGCTAGATGTTCCGCTCCACTCACGGAATCGGTCAGCCAAATCTTGGGAGTCAAGCATTTTCAGGTTCGAGTTTCCCAAATCTTTCTTGACGTAGGGAAAAACGCGGTCGTCTAGCACGTTGAGGTAATCTTGAACTTCCTCCAAGCTTTGGTGTTCAAATTTTTCTGTTTCTTTGAGGGCGTTCTCGATGGTGGTTTGTGTCATCTTGTCTGAGAGGAGTTCGCGGGCGAAGTTGGGTATGTTGTGGGCTTCGTCGACTATGAGGTAAACGTTGGACAGGTCCACTCCCCAGCTCTGCAGCAGAGATTTTTGGACTGACGGATTGAAGGTGTAGTTGTAGGTTCCGAGGAAAATGTTTACTCTGCTGAGAACCCGTTTCAGTGCTTCGTAGGCGCAGAAGCCTTGTTTAGCCATGCGGTAGGCTGCTTCTTTTGGGTCAAGGATTTTTCTGGCGCAGTCCAGAGCCAGCTGTTCTGATTCTCTCTTTTTTCTGTGAATGTTCCAGTAATATTTGCAGAAGGGTTTGGTGTTGGTTTCGCAGTTTTTCTTGAGTCTTCTGCATTCTTCAAGAAAGTCGAAGTATGAGCCTCCGCTTCTCATCCGCAGCGGGCACATGTCTTGTTTGCTGAAGAAGGAGACTGTTAAAGGATTCTGCTTTAGCCCCTTAAGCTCTTTAAGGAAGATGTGCAGTTGGCTCCTTGTCCTGAAGCTAATCAAGAGCTTGTCGTCTCCGAGGCGTGGCAGGACGCTTAGGAGGGAGGCAAGAGATTTTCCTATGCCGCAGGGGGCGCTGCCCACGAAGACTTGGTTGTTTTCTAGGGCTTTGGTTGCTTCTTCAATGAATTGTACCTGTCCTTTGCGTACTTCGTAGCCTCTGGGTAGCCAGCTGTCTTCTGAGGTGTCGGGTTCTGGCACTGTTTTCTGCGCCGTTGTGGTGCGTCTGTGGGGGCTGCTACCAATCACTATTCTGGCGGTTAGGTATGTTCCGCAGTCTGGGCAGAAGTGGCTCTGCTTGAATTGTTCAAGGGAATACTTTTTTCTGCATTTTCGGCAAACGTAGATTCTAGTCAACTTGCTCCTCTATCATACAAGAGCGCATAGAAATATGCTTTGTTGACAGTTTCGGCTCATAAGTGTGGCAGTTGGGTGGGTTCATCTAGCGTAATTGATAAGAGCCTGTTTCGCGTGTAGTTTATGTGTTTGTTGAGGTGCATGGTTATGAGTTACTGTGTGAAGTGTGGCGCAAAGCTGTTTGAGGATGCAAAGTTCTGTTCTTCTTGTGGAGCTGCGGTTGAAAAGGTGACCACCGAGGAGTATGATGTCCGGTCTGATGACCTTATTGAACGAGTAAAGCAGCTGCTTCATGAGGGCAACGTCACACGGATAATTGTAAAAGATGAGAAGGGAAAGGTTCTGTTTGAGATGCCTGCCACAGTCGGGGTTATCGGCGTTGTTCTTGTTCCCTGGCTTGCAGCATTAGGCGCAATAGCCGCCTTAGCCACAAACTGCAAAATAGTGGTCATAAAACGAGAATAAGCAGTGACGATATTTCCTGAAAAAAGACTGTTTCAGTAACGCTGTTAGAATATACTGATGAACATGTGAACCTTAAACAGGAATCTTCTGCTGTGCTGCTGATTTTCTGAAAAAAGATATTTTTCAACAATCATCTGCTATTAGGAGACTAATAGGGTCTGCTAATTTGTTTTCTGTCAGCAAAAATTTGTGAAAAACCATTTTTTCAACATGCAGTATTAGTTGAGCTTAGTTGACGATTTCTGCTTCTGCGCTAAGCTGGTCTGTCTTCGTTATCATTACCGTTAGGTGGTCTCCAGGCTTTGTGTCGGCGATTAAAACTAGGAAACCTTTGATTCTGGCTATTCCTGCCCCGTTGGGAGTTGTTTCTGTTATATCCACTTCGTATTCAGTTCCTATCTCAACAGGACATTTCGTAACATATCCCCGCCTGTTCTTGGCATTTCTTTGACTCTTTTTCATGAAACTAAACCATCTTCCTGCGTGCGTACCATCCTCACAATTCTAGCAGTAATACCGATCGTCGCTAGTCTTTTGTATGTTACCGAGAGCATTTCCAACCAGATAGGGCAACCAATACTGTTCCTGCAAATCCAGGTTAGCCTCTATCAGCGGCACAGCAGTCTTCTTTGAATTAGCACCTACTTTCTCAAATTTTCGATTAATCCGTTGGCGCATCTCAACTTCAACCTTCGACATATACAAATCATACACTCCCTAACTTTTTTCACGTCATTTTCTAAGAAGAATACCCAAAATAAACGACCAGACACGACAAACCCTTTTGTCGTCATTCACTAAGAGAATTCTACAGAATAATATAGTGAACGGTTGCATATATAATGTATGAATTTTCAAAGCCTAAGAATAGCTAGCTCTGCCTTTTTAAGGTCCAGAAAAAAGAAAGCATTTTTACGGATTACCAGACCATTTAAGACCAGTTGATAGGTGTGTCTTGTTGCAGCTTTAGCCTAGTACATAAAGGATAGAATACAATGAACCAAAAAATACTAGTTACCGCAATCTTGACTGTGATGCTTCTTGCCTCAGCCTTAGCCATCACTTTTCTGTCCACAGAAGCCTCTGAAGCCTCGGCGGACCAGCCCAACACAGAGGACTGGCCCATGTTCCACCATGACACAGCAAACACAGGCAGTTCTGAGACAGCAGCGCCTGAGACAAACCAGACCCTGTGGAAGTTCAACACTGGCGGACCCGTGGACTCTCCCGTTGTTTCCAGCGGGGTGGTTTATTTTGGTTCTTTGGACGACAAAGTTTACGCCCTGAACGCGTCAACAGGCGACAAAATATGGAGCTACACGACAGGCGCCAATGTTCTGTCTCCTGCGGCAGTGGCAGAGGGCATGGTTTACGTGGGCTCGGAAGACTTCAATGTCTACGCTTTGAATGCTTCTACTGGAGCATACGTGTGGAGCTACAGAACAGGCTACTTCGTGGACTCTGCAATAGCCTATTCTGAGGGCGTAATCTATGTGGCATCCGAGGACTCCAATGTCTATGCCTTGAATGCGTCAACAGGCGACAAAATATGGAGCTACGCAACGGGCGACCAGATTATGATTTCTTCGCCTATCCTCGGCTACGGCATGGTCTACGTAGGCTCAATAGATGATGTGGTCTACGCCATAAACGCTTCAACAGGCGCGCACGTATGGAGCTACAGGACAGGCGACGACGTGGTTTCCACCCCCGCAGTTGCAGGCGGCAAAGTCTACATCGGCTCAAACGACAACCGCCTATACGCCTTTAACGCCTTCACGGGCGACCCCCTGTGGAACTACACAACCAAGGGACCAATATTTTCTGGACCCGCCGCAGACCATGGCACAGTTTACGTAGGCTCAGTTGACGGACAAGTCTACGCCCTAGACTACTCAGGCAATCCGATATGGAATTACACGACTGGAGGCGCCGTGGCTTCCTCCCCAGCAGTCGCCGAAGACACGATTTACGTGGGCTCCTATGACAAGAACATTTACGCCTTGAATGCCTCAACAGGCGACAAAATATGGAACTACCAGACAGGGGAGATGGTGATTTCTACGCCTGCCGTCTCTGACGGCACTGTGTATGTGGGCGGATGGAATGGACGATTATACGCATTAAACGCTTCCACTGGCGGACTCGAATGGGAGTACATAACAGGGGGCGCAGTGGATTCTTCTCCCGCAGTAGCAGACGGAAAAGTTTACGTGGGCTCTTTCGACGGCAACGTGTACGCCTTAAGCGCCACCACAGGCACAGTCCCCTTTGATGATTTTTCCAGCAACGTTTTATGGAGCTACAAAACAGGAGACATGGTGATGCTGTCCTCGCCAGCCATAGCTAACGGCGTAGTCTACGTGGGCTCCTACGACTATAACGTCTACGCCCTGAACTCCTCCACAGGCGCACAAGTATGGAATTATACAACAGGCTTTGCCGTGGTTTCTTCACCAGCTGTTGCTGACGGAGTAGTTTACGTGGGCTCAGAAGACCACAAGGTCTACGCGCTGAATGCCACAACAGGTACGCTGATTTGGGACTACACAACAGGCGACCAGATTCACTTGTCTTCTCCTGCGGTTGCCGACGGCATGGTCTATGTGGGCTCAAACGACCAGAACGTTTACGCCTTGAAGGCTTCTGACGGCTCTCTTGCCTGGAAGTACCCAACAGGAGGTGTAGTGATTTCTTCTCCCGCAGTCTCAGAGGGAGCAGTTTACGTAGGCTCCTATGACGGCAACATCTACGCCTTGAATGCCACCACAGGCGCACACATATGGAACTACACAACCGGAGATGCTGTAGCTTCGTCTCCCGCAGTCGCCGAAGGCACAGTTTATGTGGGCTCAAACGACAACAACGTCTACGCATTGGATGCTGTGGCTGGCACGGCTGTGTGGAATTTTACGACTGGCGGGGATGTGGCTTCTTCTCCCGCCGTGGCTGACGGCATGGTTTTTGTGGGTTCAAACGACAAAAAGATGTACGCCTTAAACGCCACTTCAGGGGCACAATTATGGAGCTACGCGACCCTTGACATGATAGTTTCTTCCCCTGCAGTCGCAGATGGGGCAGTCTATTTTGGTTCATATGACCACCTAGTCTATGCGGTCGGCTCCTCAAACCCAACTTATGAGGTGACATTTACTGCGTCGGGTTTGCCTCAAGAAACAGGCTGGACAGTGACCTTCAACAGTCAAACAAAGAACGGCACATCAGACACTATAGTGTTCAATGTGCTAAACGGCGTCTACTCCTTCTCAGTCACTTCACCCAACGATTACATGGCTTCTCCAGAGTCTGGAACCGTAACAGTTGACGACGCAAAAGTTAACCAACCAATAACATTCACTTCTATGACACAAGAGTTCCCATGGGTCCAAGCTGTTTTGATAGCTGTTGGAGCTGTGCTGCTGGCGCTTGCCATAGCAGTGTCGGTGCGTCAAAGGAAAAAACAGTAACTTATCTGGAGCCTTTTAAGACAGAACAGGAGACAGGTCAGCGCTTAGCTTTCGCTTTGACCTTCTTGGTTTGTTCAGGTTTTTCTGCTTCGTTTGCCTCTTCTTTGCCGCCCCATTCAACGTGCCCCTCGGAGCCGTTTTTGTTCATTTCACCTGAGGATAGCATGTCCGGCGGCGGATACGACGTATCCATCATTTGGGCTAAGAGGTATGTTGACGTGAAAACGCTCTGGTAAACTCTGTTAAGCAACAAGGGTATCTTCCTCTCAGTGGTCACTTCCAGCATTTTGTCTATGTCAGGATTTTTTCCTTCAAGAGTCGCTAGTCCTTCCACTTCAAATTTTGCGACACTGGGTTTGGTGCCCACAGTCAAAACGAAGCCGATAACGCGCTTGCCGCTTTTGCGTTCCTTTTCTTCCAGTTTCGCGTTAACATCAAAGTTCATTTCGGCAGTTTCCAGTCTCTCTTTTAGCTTAACTCCTCGCAAACCGAGAATGTCAACCTTGACTTGAACGTCAGATTCTCCACTTTTAGTTGAAATGACTGATTCCTCACGCTAACGAAACTGTAAATGATGTTTAACTCATTTTTTCACGCAAAAGATAGTAGGCGAATTCTAATCTTTTCCGTTCGTGTGTATCATTACACTACACACAGTTTCATGCTTCGAAAACAATCAGGCAATCCTAACTGGTTCATGTTTGTCAGTCGGTTTCTGTTGCGAAGGCCTTAGATATCTTCTGTATCTCATTAGTCACTGAAGACAAAAACTTCATCCTGTTTTCGATTTCCCGCCTGCGAGCACTGGTAAGCTGCTTGAACTTCGGCATCACATCAGTCATGACGCTTATCATGAGTGTACGTTGAGTCTTTTCGCCAAGGTCCTTTATCTCAACCTGCCCATCTTCATAGAGCAGCATAAGGTTTCCTTTTGGGTCAATGTTCGCCTTAACCACATTTCCCAGCTGTGCAGGCAGTGCTTCAGGGGAAACAGGCATAGTCTTTGCCAAGGGCGTCATAAGCGCCAGGAAGGATTCGAAAAACACGTCAACAACCCTCTTCTCTTCCGTGGCTAGTTCCGAAATCTGTCCGATGTCGTCTTGTAGGCTTTTCATGGATGATATTAGCTCGTCCAACGTTAGTTTGGGCGGTTTTGCCTGTTCTGTCTTCTTGGGGGGTGACTGTACTGTGCCTTGGCTCATTAGATCATTCCCTTTGGTCAGTTTTTCGCTGGTTTATTACTAAAAGCGCTTGTGTGTTGCTTTTGTAACACACATAGTTTGTTATGGATGGTGTTCTTTTTTGGTTATTGTTCATGCCTAAGATTCATATTAAGTCTTAAGACGCAATACTTATATCTCTTTCTAAGACCAATTTTTACGGGTGGAACTCCTTTGAGCTACGGGCACCAGGGTCTAAGAGAAGAAGCAGAAAAAAGCAGAATGAAAATCGTCTCTTCTGCCCGCAACGAAAAAGGCAAAATAAAGGTCACTCTAGACAAAGAACGCCCCATGTCCCAATGTCCACTCTACGACAGATACGAAATCCAAAAATATGACCTTCACCCCGGCTACAGCTTCGCCCACATGGACGAAATGATACCAAAAGGAACACCCTACTACATCGACAGCGGAAACCACTTCGTAGAACGCATCGTCCGCGCCCTCTACTACTTCAAACAATGCTCCCTCATCGGACCTTCAGGAACAGGAAAAACCCACATCGTCTACCTCGTCGCGGAACTGTGCGGTTTACCAGTTTATGAGGTCAACTGTGGTCTCCAAACATCCTCATACGACCTTATCGGACGCTTCATCGGCCTTGGAAAAGAAAACTGGATAGACGGGATGGTAACCCGGTGGCTGAGAACAGGCGGAATAATGTATCTCGACGAGGCGAACATGATGAAGCAGGACGTAGCCACTAGGCTGAACCCAGTTCTCGACACTCGAGGTCACCTTGTCCTGAACGAGAAAGACAACGAATGCGTCCACAGACACAAATACGGGTACATGGTAATCAGCATGAACCCCCACTCATCCGAGTTCTCGGGAACCAAACCATTGAACGCTGCCATGAGACGACGAATGGCAGTGTGGATAAACTTTGACTACACAAGCGTCGGCGAGCAAATCTCGCCAAATGAGGTAGAATTGTTAAGGAAACGAGCCCAAGTAGACGAAGATACAGGCTACAAGATTATTCAGGTGGGCGCCGAGCTGCGGAGACAATACAAGGCAGGCGACCTGCCGTACGGTCCATCGCTGGGAGACCTGATAAACTGGGCGACGCTGGTTTACGACGGCAACACCCCAAATGTTGCAGCAGAGGAAACGATAATTGCTCTAACCAGCGACAACACCGAGGTACAGGCTGACGTTAGGAGAATCGTGGAGTCAGTGTTTCCACCACCTCAATGAACAGAAATTAACAACAGGTAACGCGGTAGAGCATTATGGGATTCCTTGATTATGCGTGGTCTCTTTCTCTTCAGAAGGACAATATGAAGGCAGGAATCCTTGTTGACCCAAAACTGAAGCAGCCGATTCTCGCACATGACAAGGCAGGATTCAATGTAACTCTGCCTCTGCCGATTGTATCAGCAGATGAGGAGACAGAAGAAAAAACCATGTCTTTGCTGGGTTACAGATTTCCAGTAGATGACGTGGGAAAAGCAAAGGTTGGACGCTTATTTAGAGCCTGCGTTTATCACCTCACAACTCACACGTTGATGCCCGTTACTGAGAGGCTGGCGGCACCAAAAAAGCGCTCAATCCTTGGCAGATTCACAGAGTCTTTAGTCAACGACATTTACGTCAACGCCTATCTAGCAGCATGGTACCCAGACAAACTCGCCGACATAGCATACGCAAATTCGTTGGCATACTCAAAGATTAGACCTGTAGAAACCATCTTTAGCCCAGCAACCCGCATAATGACGGCGCTGCTCTCAAAGGTCAACATAGGCACAGTACGGGGAACACTCCAACCAGAAGAAGAAAAAACCGTAAAGCAGCTAACAGAAAAAATTGGTGCACTGAAAGAAGAGATTATGATGGCTCTTGCAATGGAGAGCACAGAGTTTGGCGAAGCAAGGGCAAACACCGCCAACGAAATAACTGAGGCTCTGGAAAACTTTGGACCCATCCTAGAAGCCCCATCACTACAATACACGGAATATAATGGTCCATGCACGATATTCTCTCAAAATGAAGCTCTCACCGAGTTAGAGAAAGAACAAATCTTCAGAAAATCTTTGGAAAATCTGGGAGGAACAATTCCTTCAGCGGACTCGATTGAATCGTGCTGGAGAAAAGAATCAAACGTAGAGGCATCCCAAGCATTCACCACATGGCTCACGCAGGAAGAGCGCGAGCAGAGAATGCTGTCAAAACTCCAGCCGCACGTCGAATGGACCAGATTCAAATCAGTCAGCTTCCCCAACGAAGACTACACAAGATATCTAAGAGCAAAAGAGATGGTCAGGGGAACAATCCGCAGACTACTAAACCAACTAACCATTGCCAAGGACGCATTAGATGAAGATGCAGGCAAACTATATGGAGAACTGGACCTTCCCGCAGTCGTACAAATGATGACAACAGGACAACCAAGACAGGACGTTTTCAAACGGGAAGAATACCTGAAAAGCAGCTACGCATGGAGCATACTATTAGACGCCAGCACAAGCATGAAAGTCAAAGGCGAATACGGCAGAGCCCTAGCGATTTGCGTCGCAGAAGCAGCAAAAGAAATGCTAAAAGACCCAACCTCATGGTCATTCTTTGCTTTCAGCGACCAACTCTATGTGCTTAAAGACTCTGCAGAAGCATATTCACGTAGGGTAAGAGCAAGAATTGGCGGGTTAAAGTTCGGCGGTTTAACATACATGCCTGACGCCATCCAGGTTGCGGGAGAAATACTGGCACAAAGATTTGATGAACAAAAATTTCTGATAGTTCTCTCAGACGGCTGGCCTTACGGGTACAAAGGAATACCTGTTGCCCTATCTGAATGCATAAACAATCTGGAAAGGAAGGGCGTACTAGTGATCGGGGTTGGGTTGGAAACAGACAGAATGCAGAACTTCTTCAAACGAAACGCTTCCGTGTTTGACCAACGGGACCTCGTTAAACGGTTCGCAAGTCTGTACATAAAAACTTCCGAGTCTGCCCTTGACGGCTAAAAAACTAGGTTAACGAAAAACTGTGAACCAAAACAGGGGAGAGATTCGTGTTTATGTTTGGCACAAAAGAGAGAGCGTTGCTGCGAACTCGAACTTTTTTCCTAGGTCGTCTCCGTCTATCTTTTGCAGAACAATCTTTTCAGGGACTCCTTCATGCATGTATGTGACGTAGATTATGGTTTCGCCTAGACCTAATCGCTTCAGATCCTCAACGTTTTCCATGACCTTTTCAAGTTGACTAACTTTGCCTCGTATCTCCTCTATAGCATCGAAGAGAATCTGAGCCTCACCATAATCTTCTGAGGAAAGCATAAGGTCTTTGAATTGAACCCAACCAGCTTTTTTTCCCTTCTTTTTCCCCTTACCTTTACTTTTAGTGTCAGCCGAACCCTTCTGAAGACCAGACAACTCTTTGAACCATTCCTTGTCCCCATCAGTTTCTTCCTTCTCTCTCAAGAGGTCACCCAACTTTTGACCGTATTCCTCACTCATAGACTTGTAAAAGCTGACATCATCTTCGAGGCTTTCACTAAGCTCCTTCAGAGAATAGAAATTTCGTATCTCGGTAACCACACTATTCACCGTCTCAGAACGCTGTCTGGCAAGCGCTCCCATAGGTCCAGTCTTTTTTTAATTACAACTATTTTAGCTGAGGAGCTGATACTAAGAATTTGTATGTAACATTCTGCTACACACAAAATTTGAGCTGAGGCATGTTGCTTATTGAATGCACGGTTTTTGTTTGCTGATAAAAATGTGGTTAATGTTTGAAGCTTGGGAAGCCACTGCAAGGATTAAAACGTAGATTGAGAAGCCTACAGTTTGGCGTATCAGGTCGGAGCCAGCCCAGAACCAACTTGTCGCGCCGCTGTAGTGGTATCCGGCGACGAACCATGCAAGAAACAAATCAATTATTGGGTCAACTATTTTTGACAGGCGAGAAGGCAGAGCAACAAAGTGGGAGTTAAAGCTGATAATGAGGTAGATTGGGAGGTTGATGATTACGTCAAAGATTGTTAGCCCTAGAATAATGCCGTAGTTTTCCATGAAGGCTCTGACAAGAAGGTTTCCTTCATCAGCAGGAGTTTTGATGAAGATAAGCGTAGTTAGGTAATCTAGCAAAATGAAGCCGAACAGAAGACATGCTCTCTTCAGCCATAAATTGTTCTTCGGAATCAGGTATCCTCCGAAGGAGATAATGCGCTCCCATTTGGTTACCACTGTGCCGTCGTTCCCCAATATATTATATATTATCATATCAGATAAAGATTGCTTAACCACGCCCGACAGGTTTCCTAACTGCTGAAACTAGAGGCAAAACAGATCATTTTTTTGATTTCGCGGCGTTTGTGCATGTGGATGTACGTCTAAGGGTGCGTACACACAAGCAAATAAGGTCAACAGCCGACTGGTTAATATGTAGCATAGTTACGGATATTCATTATTCGTTTTGGAATCAAATTCCGAATATGAACGTTGAGTATTGATTCAGACTTCATATTCATACAGCTTAAATGTTTAGGACATAACTTCCAGTTCAGATTGGAACTAAATTCAGGTCTGATTTCCCATGGAAACACTGAAAATAAAACCCGAAAACTCCGGCAAGCTCTACGACAAGAACGCTCCGGTATGGAACCTCCTCAGAAAAGAAAGAAAGCCCCTCGACTTTCTTGCAGACATCGAAAAGGCGTTTCTCCAGTTTGACTTATCACGAAACGAGATCAGAGTTTACCTTTACCTAGCAAGGTCCGGAGTCCAAAAGGCCCGAGAAATCTCAGACATCTTATCTCTCCACAGAACCGAAACCTACAGAATCCTGAGAGATTTAGAGAAACGGGGACTCGTTTCCTGCATTCTAGAGAAACCCTTGAAGTTCACGGCTGCTCCCTTTGAGGAAGCCTACGACGTTCTAGTAAAAACCAAAAAACTGAATGTGGAACTTCTGGAAAGAAAAAAGAAGGACCTGGTTGACCTGTGGTTATCCATTCCTCAACAGAAAGCCGAGCCTGAAACCAAAGAAATCTTCCAGATACTCGAAGGAGAAGAACAGCTGATTCTTAAAGCCAACGAAATCGTTGACAAAACCAGAAAAGAAATCTGCGTATTAGCGCCTGACCTAGATCTGCTGCGACTCTACCATTCCGGCTTCACAGACAACCTAGAGCGAGTCTCCAAAAAGAAGGCAAAGGTGCTGCTTCTGACAAACAGTTCACCGAAAAGCCGTTTTATTGCGGAAAAGATGGGGCTAAGCAACGTGAAGTACCTCTCCGTGAAGTCTAATGACCTGCCAAGCTTCATACTGTCTGACCAGCAGGAACTGCTTTTCTCGATAAAGAACGGAAATGGACAGCAAGACGCTGAAATTAGAAGAAGAAAAGAGAAGATTTCGTTTCTCTGGACAAACTACAGCACGTTCATTAAAGCTTTGAAGCTGCTCTTCGCGAACTTGTGGGTCTCAAAAACTGTTCCAGCCAATGATGACCTGCTCCAAGTCCACGTTACTACCAGATAAACAAAACGAATTCTCGAAAAAGCTCTCAAAGGCACTCTTCAGCACACAAAATGTCACACATGGAAACTTTTGGAGGAAAACAAAATAACAACCCAACTGGATTTCGAAAAACGCAAAAAACGAACAGATTCTGACTTAAAGACGAATTCACAGGGCATATTCCTACTCACGCCAGACGAGAACTTGGCAAATGAGCCTATCGCTGATCAAGTGTTTTGCAGTTTATGTGAAGGCTTCCATAAGCCTGACGCCCAGTTCAGGTGTGCATTGAATCGTGCAATACGAAAAATTGGAGAAAAAACTCCTTCTTACGAACAAAAAAAGGGAAACAATCAGGTTTAAGCGCAAAATTTTGGAGGAACCAGAATGGCAACTCAATTGGATTTGAAAAACCTGAAGAAAGAACAAG
>CAZJLG010000001.1:0-23640 GCA_964546665.1 uncultured Candidatus Bathyarchaeia archaeon | reverse complement strand
TTGTTGATGTTGTCTGGAAACGTTTGTGGGGAACATATGGACTGAAAACACTTCCCGACGACGACCCACGATACATAGGAAAATATCTTGGCGACTGGAATCACCGCGACACCGCATACCACAACGGCACTGTCTGGGCATGGCTTCTAGGCCCCTTCACCACAGCCTTCCTTAAAACAAAAAACCATGAAGACGGCTGGCGGGAATTTGCTTTCAAAAACTTCTTGCAGCCTCTTTTCCGAGAACAGATACGGCGAGCGGGCTTAGGGACAATCAGCGAAATCTTTGATGGCGATGAGACGCATCTTCCTCAAGGCTGCATCTCTCAGGCTTGGAGCGTAGCTGAACCCTTAAGAGCATACGTTGAGGATGTAGCTTTTGTTAGGCCAGCCTACGAAAAAGAAGTTTTGGCGAGTTTTGCATATTAGTGGCTTTAATGGTTAAAATTTAGCTTCTAAAACCAAACTAATGGCTAATATCATCTATGTTTCATACATGACAGCTGTCTCTAGTTTTGGGCTGGATGTTGAACAAGCCTTTTATTGATTTTATGCAAAAAAGGAAACTGAGGCTTTTTTGTGCAAAGAACACTACCAGAAGACGCGTTGGATTTGGTCATTAACTTCGTCATCCTGTCAATTAATCTTGTTATGCTCTTCGTCATGCTAACCAGAAACATTTCTATATCTTCAATTTCAGTGTGGGAATTAGCGATTAACCGTGGCTTATTTTTTGGAAACGTTACTTTAGCCTTTCTAAGTTTTTACTGGGTATCACGCAAGCGAATCAGGCTTGAAAACATAATTGAAGAAATCAAAAAAACCAAGTAACATTTAGGGCTCTTTTTTCTCAGGTTCCTTAACGAAACCGACTATAAACAGTGCCGCAACCACTTCTGCGACGCTGAACAAATAGAAAGGCAGTGCAGGATTGACAGCTTCAAAGAGGAAGCCTCCGGCAATTGTTCCGGGTATAGTTGCAAGGCTCGTAGTTACTTGCCAAAGAGCCATTATCCTTCCTCTTGTCGCCTTGGGCGTGAGGTCAGCCTGAAGAGCTTCATATGCTGGGCTATAAAATATGCCCGTTGCTGTGACAAGAAGAATCGAAATCAGGGCTTGCAGAAAGGAACGGGAAAAGGGAAACATTATTGCAAAAGGAGCACATGCCAGCAGCGAACCAATCATGACCTTTCTTTTTCCAATGTTATCGCTGACTCGTGCTCCAGGAATCTTCAAAAACGTGACCAGAAACTGGATGCTAGCAATTGGAGCCCACTGGAGAGGCGTAAGCCCAATGACTTCTGATGCATACAGCAGGTAATATGAAGCGACGGCTCCATTTGCAAATGCTACCAGGGCGTATGAACAAATGAGACCTTTCAGGCTGGAAGAAAGCTGATGTGGCAACTTAAAATATTCTCTCAGTTTGCCTTTATCCTGTTTCAGCCAAGTTTCCCTGAGGAAATAAAAGAGTACCAGAGCTGAAAGCAACGAAAATATTGAAGTGAAAATACATGACAGCCTAAAGCCATCCAGGACGCCGTACTCGTTCATAATCCATCCTCCAATTAGAGGCGCCACTGCTACAGGAAGAGATGAAACTACTTGAAGCGAAGCTATTCCCGTAGCCCGCTTTTTTGGAGATAAAGAGTCGGCGACTGTTGCAGAGGAAGCTGGACCTGATATAGAAGCAAAGGTGGCAACAATATATACCATGGCAAAAAGTCTCCAATCTTTTATAACCCCATAAAGCAGGGCTGAAAATGCGCCATAGAAGGCGGCGATAAACATGATTCTTCTTCGTCCATAATAATCTGCAATCAGCCCCCCTGCAAGAAAGCTGATGCAGCCTACTAGAGACGCCAGCGCTGCGGTCACTCCAAAGGAAAAGGCGCTTCCACCAAGTTCGACGAAATACAGGGAAACATAGGAATTTATCAATCCGCCTCCAAAGCTTTTTAGTGCTTGACTTGCTGCGATGACTGAAAGGTTGCCTCCAAAATGCATGCCATCGGAGATACGTTTTAAAGAATCCGCTGCAGTCATGGTCAATATCCAGCAATCCTGACTAGTTAGTGATGGGCATCTTGTAGTTCCGTGTCACATTCTCTATGTTTCCGTTCTCAAATGCATAAATTTCTGTCAGATTCTTCTTCCAATCTCTTTCATACATCAGAGGGTCATCAATTCTTTTTTCGGAGGGGTCCACATGAATCCATCTCTCTTGCTCATTATCCCAAACTTCAGTCCACACATGGTCGCTCATGTCAAGGACTAGTCTGGCGCGGTATTTGTGGGCCAAACAGAGGGCGGTGAAGAGAATACTGAATTCGCCGCATCTTCCTTGTCCAAAGTTGATGATTTCTAGGGGTTCATTGTGGCGAACAATATCGTCTTTTGTCCACTTCAGTTTCTCATGTAGCCAATCAAACAGTTCTTCAAGGGTGTAGCGTCTCTCAAAGAATGCTATCAGCTTGGAATGTAGCTCTTGGTGTGCCAGTTCTTTGCTGATTTCTGTGTATTTTTTGAGAGCTTTTTCGCTGAGAGAAACCATTTGTGGTCACCCTGACTTCCAAAGTAGGTCAGTTGATGTCTTTCAAAATCCTTGTGAAACCAGAATCAATACTGGGAATTAGAAAAAAATGTTCTACTTGAAAACTCTAACTGCAACAGCATCGGTCATGTCTGCTACTTTTGGTGTTCCTCTGAGTTTTTGTGTTTCTTGAAATAGACCAGTGGACTGACGCCGATTAGGGCTATGCTGATTGTTGCAACAGTCCATGTCCAGTATTCTTTGTTTTGGGGTAAGCTCTCGTCAGCGTTTGCTTGCAAGTTAATGCTTATTTGATGAGAACTGTGGGCGTAAGTGACGTAGATAATCCATGAATCTGCGTTTGATGTTATGTCATAATTAAGTTGGTTTCCGTCAAGGAACAGTTTAATGTTTTCGACATTTGAAACAAGGCTTTTTGCTATAGTGCATTTCACGTATCCTTTGGTTCCTGAAGGTCCGGTGACGTTGAAGCTGATTCCTGAAGTTGTGTTGTTGAACTCTAGTGAAGTGACTGTGGAGTTTGACGAAACTGAAAAAAGTGTTTTTTCGTCCGTAAAGTCTGATACTGCAAAGTTAACCGTTTCAGATGTGCCTAGTCCGTTGGCATCTCCTTCGTAAGTGGCTTTTACCAAATAGTTGCCTGTGGCTGAGGGCAACCATGTAGCTGAGTAGGAGCCATCAGCGTCTGTGTAGACTAAGGTGAGGTCTTCCCAAGATTTACCTCCATTGACGCTGCATGAGAGCAGAATTGGCGCATCTGGTACTGCAGTTTCATTCAATGTCAGGCTTCCTTCAATTTCCACATTGAAGCCAGAATAGGATGATGAGCTTTGGCACAAAACCGATAGAGAAGGTTTCTCCAAATTCTCTCCACTGATTGAGAAGTCGTCTATTATATGCCAGTTTGTTCCCACTCCGCCGTCGGCTCCAGAGAATCCAAATCCGTCAAACGTCCTGTTTAAGGGACCTTCCCACAGCAGAACAAGTTCTTGGTCAACAAAAACTCTTACTGAAGACGCTTGAACTTCCACAATAACCTGATGCCACTGGTTATCGCCGATTCTGTTGTCATCGACGTAAGCCAAATGGTTACCCACGTAACCCTCAATCAATGCAATATGACTCGAAGACGGATCAGCGCCTGGCGGATTAATTTCTCCTCCCTCAAAATGCTGAAAATCAACAACCCAATTTTTCCAGCCATCAAACTCGATGCCATATCCAGGAACGATTTTGTCGTCAACAGTTGTGAATCCTAGACTGCCTCCTGTGCCCACTGTTGAATAGTTCTGCTTAAAAAAGAACATCGTGAAGCCGTCGCCTTTACTGCCTCCAAACGTTTTGTAGCGGAAGCTGGCAATGAAGGAGCCCTGAATTGGGGCCTTGAACCAGGCAACTCCACCAGTTAAGTAAACAGATTCAGTTAGAACCAGATACTCGTTTGTTTTGTCTCTGTACGCGCTCCCCGAATACTGCCAGAAACCTGAATCTGAACTGAAGTCGTCTGAGCATAACGTAAGTGACTGATTTAGCGTGGGAACTGGTATAGACTCAAGTGTTGTTGGAGTGGTTACTGTAGTGTTTTCGTCTGTGGAAGGATCTAAACCGCTATCCTCGGGGTCATTATCAGGTTCATCGTTGACTGAGTTGGTCGCTGATAGCGTTAAAGTGACGTTTTTGACCCTGTCTCCATCCAAGACAAAGTTGTTTTCAATGTAGTCCATAAATGTTGGGCCTCTCCTCGGCGTAATGGTTAACTTGTATGTGCCTGCGGGGGCAACAACAAAAAAGTATCCTGAATCATCAGAGAACCATCCACTGCCGAACTGACTTAACAATACGGCGGCGCCCCTTATCGGAGCCCCAGAGGAATCTTTCAAATAGCCAGACAGCTTGTAGCCAGTGATTAGTGTAATATTTTTTGAGATGTCAGAAGTTCCTACAGTAAACGCTGACTCATCATAGTTAACATAATTCGAGTCAAAAGACGGCCAAACATTAACATGATAAGTGCCTGGCGGAGCAGAAATCGTGTAGTGCCCAGAGGCATCCGTGACGACGCTGGGAACAATGTCAGGAACGTTGAAGATTATATGAGCGTCAGCCAATCCGTTTCCTTCTTCATCTAAGACGTATCCAGAGATTTTGGTGCCCTGTGCAGCTTGCACTATAATGTCTTTTGTAAGGTCGCCGTTAACTGTGACGTCGTACTCATAGTATGTCGGAAAGATGGATACGCCCTGTGGACCATTGGCTGGTTTGGCGCACAACATGTATGTTCCAGCAGGAACGGTTACAAAGTATCTTCCTGAAGTTTTCGAGTACCATCCACAAAAGAAGTTATCCAAAGAAACAACTGCTTTTGCCATAGGTGCCCCATTAGTATCTTTTATGTAGCCTGAAACCTTGTAACCTGAAACTAAAGTAATGTTTTTGGTTACGTCCGCTCCCACCGTAAACCCTGATTCATCATAGGAGATGTAATTCGAATCGAAGGGTGGCCAGACATTCACGTGATAAGTGTCTAAGGGCGCAGAAATCTCGTAATAGCCTGCGGCATCCGAGTAGACGCAGGGAACAATCTGGGGCACATTGAAAATAATCATCGCGCCAGAAATTCCCTTTCCATCAGAATCCAGGATATAGCCTGATACCGTGAATAAAGTTGAGTCTTGTGCAAAACCAAAATTCGTGATGCCAGTCAGCAAAAAGCCACCGACTAAAATTGACAGCATAAAAACTGATGATGCTTTCAAACCTAACCCCAATAACAGCCGCGTGTCATATGAATAAAAGAATTTTTGTAAAGGTTTCTTGACTAAACCTGTCCGCAGATGCATTTTTAGGTCAATTTTTCTTGACTAGATACATGTTTTTTGGTCAAGATTTCTTTACAAGCAGCAGCTTAACCAAGACTTGACTGTCCACACACAAAAAATCGGTTCTTACGCCTGTTCATATTAGGAGCCTAATATGGTAAAGTTACAAGCTAACATTAAGTATCAATTCTTCGCTTAATTATTTACCATGTGGGAAGTTTGAAACATGGTAAAAGAAGAACGTTTATTGGTTGATTATGTGGACTGGGAAGACCCTGCGCTTAGAAGATGGCTTGACACCATCACCAGAAAGAGCACTAAGTGGGGTTACAGGACCACATTCCGGGCGTATCACCTGTTCACTGAAAAGTCAGCAAGCGAATTGATTGATGAGGCACTTGAGGATGCAAAAAGAGACCCACGAGAAAGAAGAGATGTTGTTCTGAAAAGACTTGTTGAATTTTATAATTGGATGAAAACCGAGTATCCTCAAAAGAGTAGAGTAAAAGGACCTAAACGAATTGTTGGAAAAGGTTCAACCGATAAACGAGCCAATGTCACTGTGAACTCTATACGCAGCTTCTATGCTACTTTTGGGATCACTGTGAGAATGAAGGTAAGGCATGCTCTTCCTCGACCCAGAGTGAAGAACACGCGGATGAAAATAGCAGCAGACCAAGTAAAAATTCTTGTAGACCATGCAAGAACTCCAAGAGACCGAGCAATCATCCTCACGCTATTTCAAGGTGGAATGGATGTTTCAACACTCTGCAGCCTAAAATACGGAGATATTTCAGAAGCTCTGAAAAACGTATCCAATTGACCGAAGAGAAACTTGTTGATCTTGAGAAAATGATCCGGGAAATTGTGGAAAATCCCTCAACTGCATAGATTGTCGTGGGTTGGACTTGGAACCAGCGACAGGTGGTGACATCACCCGATTATTTTCCTGTAAAAGATACAATAACGTTCCAATAGGTGGTTAAACTAAGGAACTGGTGCGCGCCCCTAATTTGCTGATTCTCGGCATCATTTAAAAAGAGTCCCCTCAAATGCGCGTGTGAAGAGAGAAGGTTAAATTTTAATCTCGAACCTAATAGTTATTGATAAATAGAAGTCTAATTTTGATTGAAAGAGATTTTTATATCAGAAACAACATAGTATTGTATGGTGATATTATATGTCTCATTCGGCAGCAGATATGGCTGATTCAATGATAAAATTGATTGACAAATTGGCAGGAAAAGGTTCAGATATCAAACTAAGTTTTAAGGATCTAACTATAGACGCAGGATTGTTAAAGACCAAAATCAATGGTTCAATTGTCTTAGATATTGAATACGTCACAGAACAAAAGTAACCTCGTTACATTTGGTGCAAATTTGCAAACAGTGAAACTCCTAACTCAAATACTAACATCTGGAGAAATCAACGTTTCATCGAATAACCAGCAACTAATTGAATTAACAATCAAAAACAAGCAAATAGATCTTAATATAATCGATAACCAATTCCTAAAAGAGCTACTAAAAGACAATACAAAAGCTACGTCTTTTCTGGAACAGCTAAAGCAACTTAAAACCTTAGCTGAACAACTAAATGACGAAGGAGTAACAATAACTTTATCCTACAAAGGCGTAACTATGGTTACACTAGGCTCAGAAGCAAAAACCAACTTCACTCATGTAATAACTGGAACAAAAAAAATTGAAATCAACAACCTCCAAAAACTGATTCAAATTGCCCTATTCTAAGAAGGATGAAACCGTATTTAATTTTGGAGATTAAATTTTAACCCCCAACCTAAACGATGACAGCGCCTTGCAGTTTTTTTATATAGAAATTTGTTTCGATAATTTGATTAATGTTCGCCCACAATATATGAATGATTATAAAAATGTTCAATATGCTGCAAGATCCTTTAATTGGATTATTAGATGGTTTAATTTCAGGCACAATAGCGTTTTTTGTAGTCCTGCTTCTAGCTTTTTTCTACAGATTCTTTACAAACGAAAAACTACCCACATTCATCGGAATAGCATTCGGATTAGGTTTTTGGGGATTCACAGGAGGATTAATAGACATTTTTCAACAACCCACCTTAGGAGGGGTAATCAGGATACTAACAGTACTCATCTTTGTTGTTTGGGGCGTAAACACTGGCGACAAAATCTCAAAAAAAATTCCCCAAAAAGGAATAGATATAATTAAGGGAATCCGACCCCAAAACAAAAAATTCACAAAAATCAAGCTTCCCCACCAACGTCTAATATTTGATATTGCCTTAAAACCAAAAGTGCCCAATTCGCTAAAAGCAGAATTATCAGAAAGAGAATTTACTCTACCCGCAGACCTTCCCCAAGAAGCTATTGTTAAACGAGTAAAAAGACGTTTGATCACAGATTGGGGATTAGGAGATGCAGAAATTGAACTAACTCAAGATGGAAAAATTTCACATTTCTCAGTAGCAGCGAAAGATGAGGGTCTCAGCGTAATTTTGCCTACTGGAAAAATTGCCATACCCATAGAATGTAAAATATTACCCTCGAATCTTACAATTGGTGATTTTGTGACCATTTTTATGGAGAATAAGCAGGTTATTGAAAAAACTGAGGTAAAAGGAATAGATGAAAAAAACAAGGTTATAACAATTTTTTCTGATCCAAATATCCTCAAAAAGATAAGTGACAGTAAGGGAAGATTAGTTATTGCTTTGCCTATCAGTGTTCCCAAACCGCCAGCTTTGAGTGTTGAGGACGAATCTGGAGTTATCGAGGAGTTCAAAACAGATACAATATTAAACTCTTTAATCGGAGTTGGAGTGGATCTTAAGGCAGCAAGAGAGATTGTTGAAAGAGTTCAGTATAAGCTCTGTAAATTGGATCCACCCGTTTCTAAGCCTGTAATTAAGAAGGCTATAATCGAAGAATTAGAAAAGGAAAATTCTGAAGCTGCGAAGAAATTTAAGAAACGTAGAATATGGAAATAAAACGATTTTTGTTGTTTTTTGTTGTCAAAATTAAATCAAATTAAATGAAGTCCCAAAAAGGACCACCAAGTTACCTGAAACCCAGAACTTCAAGCATTAATATTGCCACAAATAAAATATTTTTTTTGCGCGTGCAATGTTTGTTTTTATTTTCTTCTTAAGTAGATGGGTTCATTCAATTTACAGTTTTTTCCACAAGATTTTAGCAGTTCAAAATATTCTTTTTTTGCTTCAGCTTTCTTCTTTCCTTTGAGGTATGGAATTTCTTTCTCCATTTCTTCAATGTGTTTTTTCAAAGCCTCTTTTTCATCTAATATTTTCAATTAATTTCCCCCAAAAAGGAAAAATCTCAATATATTGATTCTCGGGAATCTTAATAAATATGCTGAATTCTTCATTATTTTACTGCTTTTGTCGTAAGTCAAGCTTTATAAGATATGTTGAGAATATATAGTAATGTTGGCGGGGGAGCACGCTTAGAACTTTTGGCATCTAAGCAACGAGTGAACTAACTTAACCGACTGACGGTTAGTAAACGACCAAAACGTTGTTTATATGGGTTGGAAAAAAATTCAAGGCTTAGACCCTGCCAACTAAAAATCAACCTAATTTTTCAAAAGGAGGCGATAAAATGGTTGAGGACAATAACATGATAAGTCCACATATGAGAATGTGGCAATTTTCAAGATGTGCATTAGGAGGCATGGACAGCATCTTGAAAACGATGGAAGATTTGATGGAACAAGACTTCAAGAATCTATCTGAAAGAATGTCCCGAAATTATGTTCGAGAGACAAAATTACCTAACGGTTCTGTCGAAAAAACATGGGGACCTTTTGTATATGGATATAACATGACTGTTGGTCCAGACGGAAAACCCCAAATCAGAGAATTTGGAAACATAAAACATGACATTAGAATGGGAAGACCCCATTTAGACATAAAAGACAAACGCGAACCATTAGCGGACGTAGTAACTACTGATGGTGAAGTTCAAGTTATAATAGAAATGCCCGGAGTAGCAAAAGATGACATAAAACTACGAGGAACAGAAGACAGTCTAACAGCTTCAGTCGATACCTCTGAACGAAGTTATTACAAGAAATTAGTACTTCCTGTCAGAGTAGACCCAAAAACTGCTAAATCAAAATACACCAATGGAATTCTGGAAGTTACTATAGAGAAACTTGAAGACAAGGCACCTGAAGGAGAACCCATAGAAATCGATTAAGGAGATGTGTAGAATATGGGAAAAGTTAGACCCGACCACATAAAGAATATAGCCCGAAACCTTTTGATGCGATTTCCAAAAGTTCACAAAAAACTTTGAGGCAAACAAGGAAATGGTAGAAAAGTTCACCGATGTCGCTTCAACCAAAATTAGAAACAGAACATCTGGCTATATCACTCACTTGATTGCAATAAGAGAAGAAATTTTGTAGAGGATGGTGAAAGAAATTAAATTCAGTGAAGTACTAAACCAAGATGTTTTTTCCGAAGGCCAGAAAATTGGTGAAATTGAGGACATATATATAGACCCTGAAACCTGGGAAGTTTCTCATCTGGAAATAAAATTGACAAAAGAAGCTGCCCATGAGATTCTTGGGGCAAGAACATCAATCAATAACACGTTGGCAATATCTGCCTTAAAAGAAGGAAAATCTTGTTGCAACGAGAAGGGATTAGCTTTGGATGTTTCTAAAGCCCAATTGCATCTCTACCTCAGGCCAGTGGAGTAGACTCGTTTGATTATGATTGATGTGAACTCGAATGAATAAGGATAGAGAGAGCATGAGAAAATTGAGCGAAATACAAAAAGAGACATACAATTACATAAAAGAGGCTGGTCAAATTCAGACCACCAATTATTTTAGAAATAGAAAGAAGAAATTTGTAAGAATTACACATTAAATTTCATCACGAGAAGATTGGTAAACCTTCTCATAAAGTGACATAATGAAACTTGCAGCAAGAGCTCACAGAAATTACTTGAATAAATTAACAATTTTCTAATCTTGTTTTTTAAGGGCATATTGTGCAAAGTCTTCCCAAGCCCTAAAAAATGCTGCGTCAAAAGTGTTTTTGCTATCCATAATGTCAGACAAGTCACTGAACATCTCTTTGACTTCTTTGAGTTTCTTTTCGCAAAAATCTTCAAGTTTAACAATATATGGTTGCGGAAGGGAATTTGACGTTTTCAGTGCTGCAATCATTCCACTCAAGGCGTGAACGTAACCACTAATCCACTCGTCATCTCCAAGTTTTTTCACGGTCAGTTCCAAAAATCTTTCAGCTTTTGCCCACCGCCTTTTACCTAGTAAAGGAAAAAATTCTTGAACGGTCTTTAAAGAAAGACGTCCATGGGATCCATGGACATCATGAGTTCTGGATAAATGCACGGACAATCCTCTTTGAGTCCTGAACTTTTTGTCGCAGAGTAAGCAACGGAACATATTAAACACAAAATCTTACGTTTGCGTTGAGTTGCATGTGTATGTAATATTACCCAGAAAGACTTAAAAAATGTCGCGAGAATGTGCAGTCAATATGGAGTTTGACTGCGTCGGCTTAATTCAATTAATTTTGGTTTAACCCTCGAGGTAAAGCATCTTTGGTGTTGGACTCCATTGTTGTTAAGGAATGTTAAGATGATTGAGCAAAGAAGCGTTTTAATTGAAAGATGCCCTGAATGTGGAGAGTCTGTTATTTTACAAGATTCAAGGAATGCAGAAGTTGTGTGCACAAAATGCGGTTTTGTCTTGACTACAGATATGACCGACTTAGGACCTGAATGGCGCGCCTTCACACCTGCAGAAAGAGAAACAAAAGTTAGGGTGGGTGCTCCACAAACTCTAATGCTCCATGACAAAGGACTTTCCACAAAGATAGATTGGCGGGACATAGGTGGTTTTGCTCCGAAAAAAAGGGCACAGTTATACAGAATTCGAAAATGGCAACAACGTAGTCGAGTCTTCAATTCGACAGAAAAAAATCTTGCAAGGGCTTTGTCAGAGATTTCCAGAATATCTGACATGCTCAATTTACCAAAGAATATTGTAGAGACATCTGCGATTACATATAGAAAGGCAGTTAACGAAGGGTTGATACGGGGACGTTCAATCAAATCGGTTGCTATTGCAGCTACTTATTTGGCTTGTAGGCAAAATAAGCTTGTAAGAACTCTTTCAGAGTTGTCAGAAGCTTCAGGTGTTAATAAGAAAGAGATTGCTTCAAATTATCGATTCTTAGTGAGAAAATTGAAGTTTTTTGTGCCACCCATGAGACCAAATCAGCACATAACCAAGATTTGTAACAAAATCTGTTTAGATGGATTGACTGAAGGAGTCGCCCATAAAATACTCAGGGCTGCAAAAAAGCAGAGACTAACTTCCGGAAGAGGGGCTAAAAGCATTGCAACAGCTTCAGTTTACATAGCCTCAAAAGTTACAGGGGGAAACATAACCCAAAGAGAGATTGCTGCTGCTGCCGATATAACAGAGGTTACAATACGAAATAGGTATCGAGAAATGATACGATGCCTTTCTATCGTTATTAGCCTTTGAGAAAAAAGGTAGATTGTGTTAACTCTGAAAATAATTCCAAATAGAGCAAGAAACAAAATGAACTCAAAAAGTATTGAAAAGATTGGAGAGGTGAAATGAATGAAGAAAGGAACAGTCAAAGAGTGGAGATGTGATAGCGGTTATGGATTTATTGAAACTAAAAATGGAAACAACCGAGTGTTTGTGCATCATAGTGATTTAGTCGGTGCAGCATATCTTCAAGAAGGAGAAAAAGTTCAATTTGAACTTGAAGAAACAAAACAGGGACTTAAAGCTACAAAGGTAAAACCAATATTTTTATCAGCTTTTTAGTCTATGGAGGAGAGGTATTTTTGAACCTTGAACTCTCATTATTTTTTAATTCTTCGATAGTCTTATCTAGAGCTTCGCATTACGAATGGCCTTCACAAGTCATTCACAGGTTTGATATTTACTTTTATTTATTTACGACCATCCCCACCCCTAATAGAAAAGCTTGAAGAAGCGGTAATTCACGTTTTATTTGTACTAAAATCAACATGAAAATATAAGTTATAACTTAAGGATAGCCTAATAGAGGTACATTGTTGAAAACAGTGTTTTTTCTGAAAAACAGGCAGAAACAAAATTTCCATCCGCAACGTTACATCTTGTCATTTATTTGTAGATAAGAAGTTATAAAAGGGGCAGAGAACCACTGCTTTTCTGAAGCTAAGGTCCTTTAGCTTAGTGGTCAACCATGACAGACGTTTGTTTAATGTTTGAGGTTCATCAGCCTTTCAGGCTAAACCGAAACTTTCACTCAGACCTACTGGCTAAAGGAAAAGTGACAAGGAATGAGGACCTTTTTGACCTCTATTTTGATAATTCACTTAACCGCTACGTCTTTGAGAGAGCCGCAAGAAAATGCTACTTTCCCACAAACAGCATAATCTTGCAGCAGATTGAACAAAGCAAAAGTGAGGGAAAACCCTTCAAGGTTACCTACGGCATATCAGGTGTCTTTCTTGAACAGTGTGAACTGTGGAAGCCAGAACTCATCGAATCCTTCAGGCGGCTCGCCGAAACTGGATGCGTCGAATTCATGGATGAAACATACTATCATTCGTTAGCCAGCCTGTACGGAGCAGATCGTTCAGAATTCGTGGAACAGGTGGAAATGCACAGCCAACTTATGAAAGACCTTTTCAACGTTGAACCGCAAACAGTTGAAAACACTGAGCTGCTATACAACAATGCCATAGCCAAGACCATGGAGACGATGGGCTACAAGTGCACAGTCACAGAGGGCATCGAAAGAATTCTTTCTTGGAGAAGCCCCAATTACGTTTACAAAGCAAAAGACTCGAACCTCCGAGTTTTGCTCCGCAACTACCGACTCTCAGATGACATCGGCTTCCGTTTCTCCTCGACATGGTGGAACGAGTATCCCCTAGACGCAACCAAATACGCCAGATGGTTAGCTTCAGCTCAAGGCCAAGTGATTACACTCTTCGTTGACTACGAAACCTTCGGAGAACACCACTGGCCAGAATGTGGAATCCACGAATTCCTCAGAGCACTTCCACACGAAGTGAACAGATGGCATCACCTGAACTGGCGAACCCCCTCAGAAGTCATCAAGTTGCACGAACCAGTGGGCGAAATAGACGTCCACGAATACAACACAGTCTCATGGGCTGACATTGAACGAGACCCTAGCGCGTGGATTGGTAACCCTATGCAGAACATCTGCTACGACTCTTTGAAGGAGCTGGAGCAGCTGGTGAAGGGAATCGGCGACAAAGACCTTATCAGGCTGTGGCGTTACCTCCAGCTGAGCGACCACCTCTACTACCTCAGCGTAAAGGGGGGAGGACCAGGAGACGTACACAACTACTTCAGTTCCATGGGCAGCCCAGTGGAAGCCTTCGCCGTCTGTTCCAGGATTCTCTCTGACCTAGAAGCCAGAATCCGCCTGGAACTGGAGAAACCCGAGCTCGCGGCAAAGAGGCTGCTGAGGCGTGTTCCAGCTGGGATGGGCTTCACCTTCTCTTACGATTTTGCCCGTTCCTCTGATTTGACTGTTCACAGCTTAGACGAGTTTATTTCAGCACTGAAAACTGTTGACATAAGTTCTATTCGTTTCCACATGGAAAGAGGCGATTTTGAGCGCTGGCTACGGCATGTTGTTGGCGATGACGAATTCGCTGACCAGATAGCGAAAATAAATGTCACAAAGAGGTTGAAGGGGGAAGAACTACGCAGGAAGGTTCTTTCTGCGGCTAAGCAAAGAATGAAACAGTTAAAGAAAGTTGCTGATGGGTCTTCCATCAACTTAAAGGAGAAGGAATACTAAGAAAGGCGTAGGTTTACCGATGTTGAAGAGTGGGGGTTAATCAAAAGAGGTTTTTGTTATGATCAGAGATCCTGTCTGTGGTTTGCCTTTAGCTGAACCAAAAGAAGAACATACAGCTGAAGTTAGGGGAAAAACCTACCATTTTTGCGGTGAATACTGTAAGCGTGCCTTTTTGCGGGGAAAGCGGATAGCGTATTTCTCTATGGAAATCGGGTTAGACAATGATGTTCACACCTACAGCGGAGGCTTAGGCGTATTAGCTGGGGATGTGATCAAATCCAGCGCTGACCTTAAGATTCCGTTGGTTGGCGTAACTCTCGTCAGCAAGAAAGGTTACCTGAGACAGGAATTACGGAACGGAAGACAGATAGAACATCCTGACGATTGGACGCCATCCAAATTAATGGTTGAACTGCCAAACAAAGTTGAGTTGAAGATACAGAACAGGACAGTCAAGGTGAAGGCTTGGCTTTACGATTATCAGAGTCCCACAGGCGGATTGGTTCCTGTGATTTTTCTTGACACAGATGTTGAGGGAAACTCTCCAGAGGACAGAGAAATCACGTCTTTCTTGTATGGTGGCGACAAGGAGTATAGGCTGAAGCAGGAGATTGTTTTGGGGATTGGCGGGGTGAAGATGCTTGAAGCCTCAGGATTTAGAATCGGAAAGTATCACATGAATGAGGGACATTCTTGCCTGCTCACATTGGAGTTGCTGAGAAATAACGGAAAAGAAGTGGATAACATACGGGACCGCTGCATATTCACCACTCACACTCCTGTGGAGGCGGGTCACGACAAGTTCTCTTACGATCTTGTCCAAAAGCTGTTAGGCGACATAATTCCTCTCGAAACCCTGAAGAATCTTGGCGGACAGGACCAGCTGAATATGACTCGTCTGGCAATGAACACCAGCAAGTATGTGAATGGGGTAGCGAAAAGGCATAAAGAGTTTTCTTCAACTCTGTTTCCTGGCTATAACATTTCTGCCATAACAAATGGGGTCCACTCCTTCACTTGGACTTGTGAATGCTTCAGAAGGATATATGACAACTATTTGCCTGGATGGGCTAACGAACCTGAATTGCTGGTCAGGGTAGACGGCATCCCAGATGAGGAGATTTGGCAGGCTCACGTTGAAGCTAAAGAAAAACTGATACGTTTTGTTCGTGAACGGTCAGGTGTCCAGCTCGACCTTGATGTGCTTACACTAGGTTTTGCGCGCAGAGCCACAGGTTACAAGAGAGCAACTATGCTGTTCTCGAACCTGAAGAGGCTTGAGGAAGTCAACAGGGTTGGCAAGATTCAGGTGGTTTATGCGGGCAAGGCTCATCCTAATGACTGGATGGGGAAACGGTTAATCGAAGAGATTCATGAACTGAAAGAGAATCTGAAGGACCTGATGAAGATTGTTTACTTGGAAAATTATGACCTCCAGATGGCGGCTAAGCTCACTTCTGGCGTAGACGTCTGGTTGAATACACCTATCCCGCCCTTTGAGGCTTCTGGAACAAGCGGAATGAAGGCTACACATAACGGCGTGATTAACTTCAGTGTCTTGGATGGCTGGTGGGTTGAAGGCTGTATTGAGGGCGTCACTGGCTGGGCTATTGGTCCTTGTCCAAAAGAAAAGTTGGACGAAGCTGAGAGGAGACGCCGAGAGATTATAGAGCTATACACCAAATTGGAGTACCTGATTGTCCCCAAATTCTACCATAACAGGGATGACTGGATACAAATGATGAAAAACTCGATTGGAAAGGTCGCATACTACTTCAACAGCCACAGAATGATGAGGAGATACGCCTCAGAAGCGTACCTGTAAACAACAAAATATGTACGCTATGTTTTGGCTACTTTACGAATTTGTCTCTCTTCTTCTTGAAGCGTTTCTTGCATTTTACGCTGCAGAAGTCCTTGTTACCGATGACTTTATATGAAAGAAGTTACATATGAATAATCATTCATTAATGTTTAGGTGAAACAAAACATGAACGAAGAACAAATGTTCTGTTACCAATGCGAACAAACCCTCAACGAAAAAGGATGCACAAAATTTGGCGTCTGCGGAAAAAGCCCAGAAGTTGCAGCATTACAGGACCTGCTAATATACGCGCTAAAAGGTCTCTCACAAGTAGCCCTAGAAGCAAGAAAACACAAAATCGCCGATGAAGAAGTTGACATATTCACCTGCAAAGCACTCTTCTCCACCCTAACAAACGTAAACTTTGACCCCGACCGTTTCGTAGAACTAATCAAAAAGACCGTGCAACTCCGGGACTCTTTACAAAAAAATGTTGAAGACGCTGGCGGAACCGTAACGTCTGCTGGTCCAGTAAGTTTTGTTCCCAAAACCACAATCAAAGAGTTGGTGGAGCAGGGCAGATTGGTGGGAATCAAATCTGACCCCAGTATAGACCCTGACGTTCATTCTCTTCAGTGGCTTCTTATCTACGGAATCAAGGGAGTAGCAGCCTACGCTGACCACGCATACATTCTTGGACAGAAAGACCCCCGGGTGTTTGCTTTCATTCATGAGGCTCTCGCAGCTACCCTAGACAAATCCCTATCGGTAAACGACCTTGTTGGGTTAGTTCTCAAATGTGGCGAAATCAACCTCAGAGCCATGGAGCTTCTAGATGCAGGAAATACCGGAAAATACGGTCATCCTGTGCCAACCAAGGTGCCTCTTGGCGCAAAGAAAGGCAAAGCAATCCTCGTTTCTGGACATGATCTCCAAGACCTGGAAGAGATTCTAAAACAGAGCCAAGGAAAAGGAATCTACGTTTACACTCACGGAGAAATGTTGCCCGCCCACGGCTACCCAGAACTGAAGAAGTATCCCCACTTTTATGGTCACTATGGAACTGCTTGGCAGAACCAGCAACGAGAATTCAAAGCTTTTCCCGGCGCAATTTTGATGACCACAAACTGTCTCCAGCGTCCCCTAAAGAACTATGAAGACAACATATTCACCACTGGACTCGTCGGATGGCCAGACATACCTCACATTGCTGACAAAGATTTCAGTCTAGTAATCAAAAGGGCATTAGAGCTGCCCGGATTCCAGGAAGACACGAAGGGAAAAAGTGTGATGGTTGGGTTCGCCCGAAACACCATAATGAGTGTAGCCGACAAAGTTGTTGAAGCAGTAAAAACCAAGAAACTTCGCCACATACTTTTGGTTGGAGGCTGTGACGGAGCAAAGCCCGGAAGAAACTACTACACCGAATTGGTTGAAAAGGCTCCCGATGACACAATCATTCTTACTTTGGCGTGTGGAAAATTCAGATTCTTTGACAAAGACTTGGGTACCTTAGGTGACTTACCAAGACTTCTTGATGTGGGACAATGCAACGACGCCTATTCGGCGATAAAGGTGGCTACAGCGCTGGCAGACGTGTTTGGTGTCGGAGTCAACGATCTTCCTCTTTCTTTGGTGCTGTCTTGGTATGAACAGAAGGCTGTGGCTATACTGCTGACGCTACTCTATTTGGGAATCAAAAACATCCGTTTAGGACCCAGCTTACCCGCCTTCATCACACCCAACATACTTGCGGTGCTTGTGAAGAACTTCAATATCATGCCAATAACCTCAGCAGAGAAAGACCTTAAATCAATACTTGACTAAAAAGGACAGGGATCAACGATGAAGAAGGGGTTAAGCGAAACCTGCTACAAGTTTTTCCAGAATTTGTCGAATCCTACACGTTTGGCTGTTCTGGAGCTGTTGATGAAGCAGCCGATGAGCGTGAATGAGCTCGCTGAAGTCCTTGGACAAGAACAAAGCATGGTTTCGCACAACCTTAAGCCTCTTCTTGAATGCAATTTTGTTTACCTTAAACGGGAAGGAAAACAGCGAATCTATTCCGTGAACAAAGAAACTATCGGCGCACTCTTCAGAGCGGTTGAGAATCATGCTGAGAAGTTTTGTCCAACAGGCGGAAATTGTATGTTAAACAATGGCTGATTGCCGGTTAGCGAGGCGAGAAGTCGATGAAAGACAACAAACAGAATGCTGAAAATGTTTCTGGCAGGCTATTAATGCTTGCTGATTTAATTGGGTTTCAGGAGGGGTCGGTTGTAAGCCGAACAATAATCGATAAGGATGCGGGAACTGTGACGCTGTTCGCTTTTGATGAAGGACAGGGATTGAGTGAGCACACGGCGCCCTTCGATGCGTTGGTTTATAGTTTGGAGGGCGAAGTTGAAGTGACCATATCTGGAGAAAAGTTTCCGCTGAAGAAGGGAGAAATGATTATAATGCCCGCCAACAAGCCCCACGCATTGAAGGCAACTAAACGTTTCAAGATGCTTCTGACTATGATAAAATCGTGACTGCCGTAGCAAAAGAAAAAGATAACTGTTGTTCATGAAACAGTTCAAACTGATGTAATACATCGGTATCGCTGAACGTCTACTTGACTAATTCAACGTTCTTTATCTCTGGCACTCGCTTCTTTATGCAGTTCACAACTCCCCACTGCATAGTCATGGCTGACATTGGGCAGCCGTTACATGCGCCTTTGAGTTTTACTTTTGCGATGCCGTTCTCTACGTCCACAAGCTCTATGTCGCCGCCGTCAGCCTGCAACTGGGGTCTAACTTCTTCAATGCATTGTGCTACCTGTTCTTTGATTGTTTTTGTCATATAACACACCTGACTAACAAGTAAATAAGGGAGCTAATAAAGATGCTGAAATCATCATAGCCTCTTCAAAGATATTCGGTAAGCTATTGTTCCGATTAAGAATAGAATCAAACCAGAGACTGCAAGGTAAATTATTTCGGGTATCACTGCATCAAAGGGCAGGTTTCTTGTCATAACATCCTGCATGGCGTTGACCAGTTTTGTGAATGGAAGAACATTGCCGAATGCTTGGGCAGCCTCGGGCATTATGCTGAGGGGAAAGAAGGCTCCGATGAAGAACTGGAGAGGAACACTGATTATGACAGAGATCGAGTTGGCAGCTTCTTCATTCTTTGCAAGGGAAGAGATTATCAAACCGATTCCAATTGCTGAGAGTGCCCCAAGAAAGATTGCTAAAAGTATGACGGGAATGTTCCAGTAGAGGTGGACTTGGAAGAGAAGAACTCCGCTCAAAAGCATAATGAAGGCGGACATGTAGACTATTGCCAGGGCGGAAATGAGCTTGCCCAGCAGCACAACCGTGGGCGAAACAGGCGCTACTACCATGCGCTGAAATGTCCCTTTCGTACGCTCGGTTGCGATGGTCATGGAAGCATGGTTTAATCCGCTCCAGATAAGAACCAATCCCAGTGTGCCTGGAACCATGTAGTCAATCCACTGTAACTCGGTTTCTGTGACGTTGGCTTCATTAACTGAAACTGTGATTGGGTCTGCGAGAACTTCCACATAGGCTCTCATGTTAGGCGTAACCTGTTGGATGGCGATTTCCTGATATTGTTTTGTGAACCCTGAAATGAAGCCAAGAATGCTCTGCTGTGTTATCATGGCGCCAGTGGTGTCAGTTGGGTCAACATACAACTCAAGGTTAGACTTTGTTGCGACTGGCACACCCAAACTGTCGGTGTATTGGAAGGACAGGGTTTCCGTGAAATTGGCGGGAATAATCAGAATCGCATCTATGGCTCCTCGGCTAATGGCGTAAGCAGCCGTTCCATTCATATCTCTGTTGCCGTACTCGCCATAGGTAGTTACTGTGAAGTTGGCGTTTTTAAGTCCTTGAATAACTAGGTCTCCGATTGTGCTGTTGAATGAGTCTGTGGCGTTTACGGCAACAAGTTCGCCGTCAAGGTTGACTACGCCGACAGCAATGCGGCTCATTTCTCCTTCGCCAGTTTGACCGAAAGTGAATCCGATGATGACTATGAAGAACAGCGGAAAGAGTAGTGTGAAGAAGATGGCGGTTTTGTTTCTGACTACTCCAAGAAAGTCTGTTTTTGCTATTGCAGCTATCTGGTTTATTGATCTTTTGAGGTTCATGTTTCTTTTACTCCCTTAGGGTCCTTCCTGTAAGCATGATAAACACGTCTTCAAGTGTTATCCGTGAAAGCTGAACAGACAAAAGTTTTGTTCCTGTATTCACGATTGTGGATACTATCTCTGGAATTATGGCGTCTGGGCTGTCTGTAATCACTTTTATGGTTTCGCGTTTTTCGTTTTCGTCAAGGACTGTGTAGGCGTTTTTGACTCCGGTAATGCCTTTAATTTGTTCAATGAGGCTGGGTGAGGTTTTGTCTGGAACAACAGTTATCGTGTTCTCCATCTTAACCTTCTTAACTAGTTGACTTGGGCTGCCTAACGCAATGATTTTGCCATGGTCCATGATTGCAACTCTGTCACACAACTCCTCTGCCTCATCCATCATATGCGTCGTCAACACGATGGTCTTTCCCTGCTCCTTCAAAACCGCAATAATATCCCATAGGGCATGCTTGTTTTGCGGGTCAAGTCCAGCAGTGGGCTCATCCAACAACAGAACTTGAGGCTCATGCAGAAGAGCTGCAGCAATGTTGACGCGGCGTTTCATTCCTCCAGAGTAAGTTGATATACGCCGTTTCACTGCCTTCTCATCCAACTGTGTAAACTTTAGCAGTTCGTTAATTCGGTCTTTCAGTTTTTTTCCTGACAAGCCATAGAGTCTGCCATAAAAGGCAAGGTTTTCTCGTGCGTTCAGGTAATCATACAGCACGATGTCTTGGGGAACAACGCCTAGCAGTTCTTTGACTTTCATGGAGTCATCTTTGATGTTGTATTTTCCTACTTTGATTGTGCCTGATGTGGGATTTATCCTCCCCGAAATCATCTTTGTGAGGGTCGACTTGCCTGCGCCGTTGGGACCCAGCAGACCGAACAGTTCTCCTTTCTCAACACTCATGGAAATGTTGTCAACAGCCACCATGTCTTCGAAACGTTTAGTCACCGAGTCTACTTCTATGTCATTCACTCACATCATTCTCCTCATATCAAATATCACGATTTTTGTTGAATTAATGTTAAAATTAGTCAAATTATGAAATGTGACTGCACATGAATAATTCATGGTTAGCGTATTCGTGCATGTGCCCTTTTATATTTTGTGGCAACCTTCACGAGCCTGCAACAACTATTCCTGTTCAGTTAATCAGGCGCTGAATAAACGATTTATTGAAGCATAATATGGATATAGGTGAAGTGAAAAGTTGAGCAGTCATCTACATGGTCTAATTGAAAACGCCTCAAAACAGGCTAGAAGAGACCATAAAAAGGAGACTAACAAAGGCGAAACAAAGTGAGCGTAACACTCGTCTTTTCCTTACTCTTTTTTCTTATTATGCTGCTCCTCATAACTGGCAGATATCATAGAAGCGTAGCTGCTTTTCTCGGAGCTTTTCTCACAATCTTGTTTGGATTAGAATACAATCTGTTTACTAGCCAAAACATTCTGAATGACATACTTGGCTTCATAGATTTTAACACAGTACTTCTGGTGCTCGGCATCATGATTCTGGCTGAGGCAGTTGCCAAAACAGGATTTTTTGAGTTCATTGGCTTAAAAATAGCAAAAACTGTGGGCGGAGGCTTTCGCAGAGTATCTACCGCCTTCATAATCTTGACTATTCTGTTTAGTATAGTGCTATCAAACATTACAACAATGATCATTATTGGCGCTTTAACAGTTTCTTTGGCAAAGAAGTTCAACGCTGACCCAACCAGAACAATTCTTTATGAAACAATGATGTCGAACGTAGGAGGACTCGCGCTTATGATAAGCTCAATTCCGAACCTAATCGTGGCGGCTCAATTACACATCAAATTTATTGATTTTCTAGTTGTCAGCTTGCCTTTAACGGTGATTATTTCGTTAGTTTCGATGTTCATTATACTTCGCAAAACAAAAAAGGAATCTTCTGCAGATCAAGATGTTCAGGTTGAAGTTGACCCATGGTCTGTAGTTGAGAACAAGAATCTCTTCTATAGGGCAGCAACAGTATTCGTATTTGTAATAATCCTCTTCGTTTTTGAAGACTTCATTCCCATACCTCTGGGATTAATCGCTATCGGCGGCGCAATAACAATGCTGGTACTGGGCGGACAGGAGCCAGAATCCATATTTTCGAGCATAGACTGGGGAACTATTTTCTTTTTAGCATCCTTTTATGTCGTCGTAGGCGGCTTAATCAAAAGTGGAGTACTGATAGCCTTGGCAGCTGATGTTGCGCAAATCCTGAGTTTTAACCCTGCTATAGCCTCTTTACTGAACGTATGGGTTTGTGGCATATCCTCTTCAGTTATAGACAACATCCCAATGACATTGACGCTTATACCAATAATGGAACACATTTCTGCTGTGACCGGTTTTTCTCTCAAAATTTTGGGTTGGGGCATAGTTTTTGGTGCTAATTTAGGTGGAAACCTTACCCCCATAGGTTCAGCATCCAATATAATTGCGTTAGGAATACTGAAAAAGGAAGGCAAGTCTGTGGGTTGGAGAGAATGGTTAACTAGATTTGGTCCGCTTGTGATGCTGCAACTTTTATTAGCAACTGCATATGTAACACTTTTGTCAGTGATGCTATGAGTGAGCGAACTGAAAAATACGAAGAAGTTCACTCGAAAATAGAGAAAACGATAAACCCCTACATAACTGTAAAAATTTCCATGCCCGAGGGCGTTGACAAAGAAGCTTTTCTACAATTAGAAAAAGATTCAAAGTTCATTGAAACACTCAAAAAACAGGTTAAAAAACGTCTCATGCACGGGAATAGCATCAGCGAGCAATAGTAGGTAGATTAGTTCGAGCGTTTTTCCTTCCCTTTTCAACTGAAATGATAGCCAGACACCTAGTGAAGACCGAATGAATTAATAATCTGGAGAGATGATATTTTTTTGGAACGTGCACAATATGAGCGCAAGCAAAATCAGGGGTAAAATTTTGATGGAGTTATGGGCTGCGGGAAAGCCGATAACCATTCAAGCAATAGCCGAAAAAACAGGAATAAACTCTTCATCATCAATGGGCTACCTGTTAGGACTCATAAAAGCCAAATACGTTTCTGTGCCCCAGAAACATTACTACGCCATAACCTCCTTGGGCAAACAGGCGCTTGGATTGCCAAAAGTCGACCAGAAACTTGCTTCAAACATTCTAAGCCCAGTCTCGGCGGAAAAGGCCTTCCATTTCTACTATGGTCTCAATCAGCACTCGGGCGTCTATGCGGACAGCCTAAAAGACTTTGCTGACAAAATCCAGCAGGTCGACCTTAAGTCAATCGAATTTCATTTTCCTCGAAAAGACTTTGAACTCTGGATTCGCTCCTTGGGAGACCTTGAACTCTCCAAGAAACTGGGACTGCTGCGAACGAGGAACTTGTCTGGAGAGAACCTCAGAAAAGCGCTCTACGAAGCCGTCAATTCTAGATGCGAAGAATTGG